>DLXL01000147.1:8005-9141 GCA_003448025.1 Saprospirales bacterium
ATGTAACAGAGCAGGGCTTTACACTCAGATTGGCAATAACAACCAGCCTGTCGCCATCCTTTTCCCGTGTGAAGGCATAAACCTGATTGTCGTGGTCGGTTTCAATTTTTTCCAGTTTTCCACCATGTTTCCCGCTCCAGAGCGCCCGATTATTGTGCTTTAGGTCACACAATTTTTGATAAAAAGCGGTCTTGCTATTTCCTTTCCATTGAATAGGATCCCTGGTGAAAAAGGCCAGTTTTTGCGTTAAGCCATCTTCCTGGCCGCAATAAATCATAGGCATACCCTGCCAGGTGAAGGATAACACATTAAAGGCATCGGCAGCTGCGCCATACAAATCTGTTTCTGTGCCTGACCAGGAATTTTCATCGTGATTCTGGGTGAAATACAATTGCGTATACCCTGACGGATAAAAACCATTCAGGAACTGGAGCAAGGTGTCTAAAGATTGAGCGCTCTGTTTGCCCTGAGCAATATCTTTGGTAACATCCTTCCATTTCCAGCCGTAATTGGCATTAAAACACGAATTAAAGTGCGCCGGCTCATCCTGCCACTCAGACAGCATAAACAGCTGCTTGACGGAATCCAATGCCGGTCTTGCCTCCTGCCAGAAAATATTGGGAACCAATCCAGCCATATCCACCCTGAAGCCATCAATGTCGCAGTTTTTTACCCAATAGGTCATGGCATCAATCATGGCCTTTCGTGTAGCAGGATTGTTATAATCCAGATCACAAACATCACTCCAGTCTGCAATAGGCTCACCACGCTCATTGAGCGGGACCGTAAAATCTCCGTTGTATTTGGTGAAATATTCCGGATGCTTCTTTTTCCATTCCGAATCCCAGGAAGTATGGTTCGGCACCCAATCCAAAATAACCTTTAATCCCAAATTGTGGGCTTCTGATACCAGTTTTTTGAAGTCGGGTTCAGTTCCAAAATCCGGATTTATAGCGTAATAATCCTTTACCGAATAGGGACTTCCTTCATCCCCGGGTTTTTGTTTTCTGCGTTCAATACCAATCGGATGAATCGGCATAATCCAAAGTACATCAACACCCAGCTCCTTAAGGCGGGGTAATTGCGCCATTACGCCCTGGAAATTACCTTCAGGGGAAAATTGCCGCACGTTGCAT
>DLXL01000147.1:9265-13697 GCA_003448025.1 Saprospirales bacterium
GAAAATTGACGCACGTTGCATTCATACAATACGGCACTCCTTACCCATTCCGGCTCTGCCACAGTACTGGTTTGGGTGCTGGGTTGTGGATCCACAGTGGTTGACGGTTGGTTTTGACAGGCAACCCAAAGGATTGCCATCACTATTGGGAAAAATATTGGTCTCATATTCATATAAGGTCACCCTTTGCCATTTTGCTGCTTTTCATCGTCCAGTAGATCTTCATCCAATAACCCGCGTTTCTTTGCTGTTTCCGCGTATCCGTGTAACTGAATCGGCTTCTGCACTTTTCGCATCCGGATATTCAAAACCTCCACGAATAAAGAGAAGAATATGGCAAAGTAAAGGTAACCTTTTGGTACTGATCCTTCGATGAAGTGACCCAGGTGGGCAGCCTCTGCGATCAATGAAAATCCGATCAGGATCAGGAAAGACAAGCCTAACATCTGAACAGTTGGATGGTCATTCACAAATTTGCTCACTGGTCCGGAAAATATCATCATAACTAGTACAGAGGCAACAATGGCCAGGATCATCACCACCAGATCATTTGCAATACCTACTGCTGTAAGAATGGAGTCAAAGGAAAACACTACATTAATTAATGTTATTTGCATGATCACGGCATTCAAAGCAGCTTTCCCTTTCCCAACCTTAGGGTCATCGCCTTCTTCAGGCCCCTCCAGTTTGTGGTGAATTTCATTGGTAGCTTTATACAACAGGAATATCCCTCCAATGAGGAGAATAATCCCCTGACCCGTCAATCCACCGTGAAGTCCCAAAAAGTCAATATGGAACAGCGGTTCATTCATGCTCATAATCCATGTTATGCCAAACAGCAGGATAATTCGCAGACCCATGGCAAGCAAAAGGCCAATATTTCGGGCTTTGGGCTGTTCATGTGGCGGCAGTTTAGCCGAAACAATACTTAAAAAAATGATGTTATCTACACCCAGAACAATTTCCAGAAACGTCAGGGTTAACAGACTAACCCATACTTCGCCTGAAGCGAAATCAGGCATTGCAAGAAGAAACATAATCAATGAATTGCTTTAGTGATTTTTTCGGGCGGCAAGGTACAACGAATGTTGGAAAGGTGCGCAAGGCGACATTTCAGGCATTCTCACTTCTAACATTTAGTTTGGTTGATTGTAAAGTCAATACCTTTGTTCATCAGATTTAAAAACTACTCAAATGATGAAAAAAATCCTCTCTCTCTTACTCTTTTTGGGTGCTGTTTCCGTTGCTATCGGTCAGGTTACAGCCAAGAAGTACGTATTAATCGAGCACTTTACAAATTCTAATTGCAGTTCCTGCGCAAGTAAGAATCCGGCATTCTTCAATCTTATCAATCAGGCCCAATATGCTGACGATGTGCATCATGTGAGCATTCATCCCATGTTCCCATACCCCTCATGCGTGTTTTACCAGGCTAATACTACTGAAAATACCGCATGGACGAATCTTTATCCTGTTGCGGGCACACCATCTATTGCGTTGAATGGCGCATACCAGAACCCTTCCACGCCTATTTTGACGGAGACTAAGTTGCAGACTTACCTGAATCAAACGAGCCCATTGCATATGAAAGTAACAGAAACCGGCCCCAATAATGCACGACAAGTAAAAGTTACTGCCAAAGCATTAGATGCGATCCCTTCCGGGAATTACAAGCTGTTTGTAGCGATTGTTGAAAAAAAGGTCAATCAGCAAACGGGTAATGGCGAATCTGTGCACCACAATGTTTTCAGAAAAATGCTGACTGCGGTGCAGGGGAATGCGTTTACTGTTCCAGCAGCAGGCGAAACTGTAGACTATGAGTTTTCTTATAGTGTAAGCAACAATTGGAATCCGGATGAAGTATATGTATTGGCTTTTGTCAAGGAAGTGGATACCAAGGTTGTACTAAACAGCGGAACACGTTTTGATCCGGTACTTACTTCCACCATTGAATCAACTCCTCAGCAACTTCAAATATTCCCTAATCCTGTATCAGCAACCGCTGTTTTGGATCTTGGTTTGGATAAGGCGGTCGCTGTTGAATTGTTTGCCTTAAACGGACAACGATATCAGACCGGTTTTGAGGCACAAGGAAGTCTGGTTTCTTTGAATACAGCAAGCCTTCCCAAAGGCGTATATCTGGTCAAAGTAACTGGCTCTCAGGCTACTTATACCGGAAAGTTTATCAAGCAATAAGCACCGGGACACCTAAAACAAAGATGCCACAGGGAATCGACCTCCCCTGTGGCATCTTTGTTTTTTCTTCTAAACGACTATTGGGCTTCAATCTTTTTGACTTCGCCTGAGCCACTTACACTGGAATTAACGGTTGGAGAACCGCTGTAATATACATCCCCAGAGCCGGATACATTTGCCGTTAATGAAGTAACTACATCTGCTGTGATGGTTCCGGATCCGGAAATGCTTGCAGTTAAATTGTTAGCAGTAAAGGATTTAGCATGTATCTCACCACTGCCTGAAATGTCAGCTGACCAGTCGTTACACTTTCCGCCCAGGGTTATTTCTCCACTTCCGGAAACCGCTGTGTGTAAAGTGTTTATGGTTGACTGTGTGCAAGATACTTCACCTGAACCGCCAATACTTATATCCATTTTATCCGTATTAAAAGCACTTGCCACCTTAATGGAACCACTTCCGCCAACTGCAAGCTGGTCAAGGGCCGGCATCGTTACGCGGATTTTAATCGGTTCAGAACTGTTGTAGTTTTCATTATTGAATATGATCAGCCTGCCATTTTCCGACTTGGTTTGAATGAGTGGCAACAGATTTTGCTGGGCGGAGATCTCAAGGGCAAAAGATTCCCCTATGAGAACCTCTACATCAGCAGATAAGTCTAACTGGATACCCCTAAAGTTATCGACGGTACGGGATTCTGTCTGTGGAGGCCCTTCACCCTTTACCCCGCTAAAGCCCCAGTGTATACCGTTACAAGTACGGTTACCAACGACAAATATTCCCACTAAAAACATGAAAATTAGCAAATTGCGCATGGTATTTTGATTTTTGTTTTGGAATGATGCAGAGAATTAAGGTCTTTGCGGTTTAATGTTTGCTTTGACACGCATTAATCATCAGAGGTTGCAATGACCCTCTATAAAATGATATAAGGTATATGTTCGTAATGCTTTTTCAACTGATAATGGCCTTTCAACTCCATGCGATTTCTAATCCGGTTACCGCAACACCAATAGTGTCATGGCAAACAGAAAAAGACCACGATTTTGGCAAAATGAGGCATGAGCGTCCGCAAACGTTCGTGTTCAAATTTACAAATATCAACGCGGAACCTATTCTGATTGAAAATGTGAGAACTACATGTGGCTGTACCGCTGCCACCTGGACAGAAGGAGATATTGCTTCAGGCGCCAGCGGAGAGATAGTAGTGGAGTATGACGCCTATCAGCGTGGGAGCTTCAGTAAAAAAATCAGGGTATTTTTCAACAAGCAACGAAAACCTGAAATATTATGGATCCGGGGAGAAGTGGATTAACTCCCCCCGGATCCATAGGTTTAATGCGCATAAATTTCCCCTCTGGACGCCTTTAAGGTATTCATCAGCAAAGAGGTTACCGTCATTAATCCTACCCCGCCCGGCACAGGGGTGATGAAGCTGCTTCGAGGCGCAACCTGGTCAAAATCAACATCTCCGGCGATACGGGTGCCAGATTTTTTGGTGTCGTCAGGAATACGATTAATACCAACATCGATCACTACTGCGCCTTCCTTGACCCAGTCGCCCTTTACAAACTCTGGTATGCCAATAGCTGCCACCACAATATCTGCCCTGCGAACTTCTGCGGGCAGGTCCTTAGTCCGGGAATGCGTCAATGTAACCGTGCAATCACCCGGGTAGCCTTTTCTGGAAAGCAAAATGCTCATGGGAGTGCCTACTATATTGCTTCTGCCGATTACGACGCAATGTTTTCCGGAGGTTTCAATGTTGTATCGTTTGAGCATTTCCAAAATACCCATTGGAGTAGCTGGCAAGAAAGCAGGCAAGCCTTGCGCCATCCGTCCGAAATTGACGGGATGAAACCCATCAACATCTTTTTCCGGAGCGATAGCAAGTGTAACCGCCTCCTCATCTATATGCTTGGGTAAGGGTAATTGAACGATAAAACCATCTACATCTGGGTCCTGGTTCAATCCTTCCACAATTTTTAGCAATTCAGCCTGAGAGGTATCTGCCTCACAACGGATCAAGGTGCTTTTAAACCCTACCTGTTCACAAGATTTAATTTTGGATGCAACATATACCTGACTTGCTGGATTTTCGCCAACAATAATAGCTGCCAAATGGGGAATTTTACCGCCCTGAAGCTTGATCTGCTCTACCTCTGCTGCCAGTTCTGATTTGATTTGTTCAGAGAGAACTTTTCCGTCGAGTAAATGCATGGGAGATTTAGGTGTT
>DLXL01000006.1:0-2871 GCA_003448025.1 Saprospirales bacterium
GTTGAACCACAAGAGGCACAAAGAGTACAAAATTTCTAACCCTGTGTGTCCTCTGTGACTTTTGTGGTTCAACAAATTATGGTGTAAAACGAGCATAAAATAGCTACACTGTAGCCTGCCTTGTCGTAGTTTTGCGGTTTCCAATGAAAGGATTCATATTCAGACATCAGTACTAATGACCGAACAAGAAATACAACGTAGAGAATCGCTGTCAAAGCTTCGTGAAATGGGGATTGACCCCTACCCTGCTGACATGTTCGAAGTGACAGCAAATGCCCGTGAAATCATATCCAATTATCAGGAAGAAATACTGGAAGACGGAACTAAAAACCGTCTTAACTACCAAACGGTAGCGCTTGCAGGAAGAATCATGGCTACCAGAGAAGCCGGAAAAGCTTTGTTTTTAAACTTGCAGGACGCAACTGGGCGTATTCAGCTGTATATGCGACGCGATGATTTCATGCAGGGAGAAGAAGCGCCATTTTTTGATGTCGCTATTAAAAAACTACTTGACTTAGGTGATTACGTTGGTGTTTCAGGCTACGCATTCAAAACAAAAACCGGTGAAGTAAGTGTGCATGTGCAGGAGTTTAAATTCCTGGCAAAAAGTTTACGTCCGCTTCCTGTTGTAAAAAAAGACGCTGAAGGTAATGTCTATGATGCATTTACGGATCCGGAACAGCGTTACCGCATGCGATATGTGGATCTTACCGTAAACACCGAATTTCGTGAAATTTTCATCAAGCGCACCAAGCTGATCAAAACCATGCGAAACTATCTGGACGAGCTTGGTTTACTGGAAGTAGAAACCCCCATTTTGCAGCCCATACACGGCGGCGCAGCTGCACGTCCGTTTAAAACACATCATAATACGTTAGATATGACCCTTTATCTGCGTATTGCCAATGAATTATACCTCAAGCGTTTGATCGTAGCAGGCTTTGATGGTGTGTATGAGTTCGCCAAAATGTTCCGCAATGAGGGCATGGACCGAACCCATAATCCGGAATTTACAGCACTGGAATTTTATGTAGCGTATAAGGATTACAACTGGATGATGGATGTTACCGAGCAAATGCTCGAACGCGTGGCCCGGGCAATTCATACGGAAGGAGGCAGTACGGCTGAAGTAGGCGGCAATGTGATCAATTTTGCAGGTCCATACCGAAGATTGACCATGTTTGATGCTATTCAGGAATATACAGGAATGAATGTTGAATTGGCTGATGAATCTGAGTTGCGCAACTATTGCAAAAGGGAACATATAGAAATTGACAACTCCATGGGCAAAGCCAAACTCATAGACGAGATTTTTGGCGAAAAAGTGGAGAAACACCTCATCCAACCTACTTTTCTTATCGACTACCCGGTGGAAATGTCGCCGCTTACCAAAAAGCACCGCACCAAGCCAGGCCTCGTGGAGCGATTTGAGTTGTTCGTCAATGGTAAAGAGGTTGCCAATGCCTATTCAGAGTTGAACGATCCGCTCGATCAACGTGAACGCTTCGAAGACCAGCTAAAACTGGCTGCACGTGGCGATGAAGAAGCCATGGCTATGGATGAAGACTTTCTGCGCGCATTAGAATATGGCATGCCTCCAACAGCAGGCATCGGATTTGGCATTGACCGTTTGGCTATGATGTTTACCGGACAAACATCGATACAGGAGGTGCTCTTTTTCCCGCAAATGCGTCCGGAAGTAACGGAATAATGGCCTCGAAATGGCAAGCGCTTACTTTTCCAATGAAAAATTTCAATCCATAAACACACTTGAACCTGGAGAATACGAGGATTGTGTGTTTATGGATTGTCCGTTAACCGCCACGGATTTATCAGGACTTGTGTTTGATCAGTGTCGTTGGTTGAGGTGTGACCTGAGCACAGCTATCATTAATGGAACAGCCTTTCGCGACAATTCTTTTGAGTCTTGCAAATTAATGGGTTTGCATTTTGAGGATGCCAATCCTTTTTCGCTCTCTTTTACATTCAAAGATTGTCTGCTACAATACGCCTCCTTTTTTCGGTTAAAAATACCTGGCACAGCGTTTTTGCATTGCCAGATGGAAGAGGTCAATCTGGAAGAAACTGACCTGCGCAGGGCTGTTTTCCAGGACTGCAACCTGTTGAATGCCGGTTTTGATTATGCTAATTTGGAGGAAACGGACTTCAGAACAGCGCATCATTTCAGGATTCATCCGGATCGTTGTAAGATTCAGGGCGCCAGGTTCGCGGCAGGCAATTTGGAGGGTTTATTGACCCATTACAAGATTAAGGTGGAGAAGCCTTAACAAAAATATATGCCAGGCAGCGTAATCCCTGGAGCCATTTCATCGTCTATATAAGGAAATCATGAACCGGGCGGCAACGTCCACACAACTTGTATAGCATATGAATAAGCAATTGAAATGGATGATCGGCCTGTTTGCCTTGATCTTTACTGCCTCCCTTCAGGCGCAAACCACCCAGCCTGCCAACAAAAAACTGGAACACCCGGGTCATCAGGCTGGTCCGGGCATGGCGAAAGAGCTGAATCTTTCCAAAGAGCAAAAAGAGGCATTTGACAAAATTGACCAGGAGTATAAAGCCAGGCAGCACGAAATTAAGAAAGCGCGTAAAGCTGAGCTCGAGCAGGCTCGCAATGAGCGCCAGGCAGCCCACAAGGCCGTACTGAATGCAGAGCAGACAAAAAAATACGACGAAATGGTGGCTGCCAGAAAAGCAGCGCATGAAGCCAGGAAAGCGGAACGCAAGGCGGAAAAGAAAGCTAATAAAGCTGCCAAAAAACAGCTGGATAAAAAGCCTGCCAGCGATCATAAGTGACCAAGTACGGTGGATAGTGCGTATTTGAAAGAGGGTTGTTATCCCGTTGCT
>DLXL01000006.1:3008-4931 GCA_003448025.1 Saprospirales bacterium
AGCAACGGGATAACAACCCTCTTTGCTTTATGCTTGCCCATTGTACCATTGTTTATCTGTCGTTTTTATAAACCAATAAGACTATATGAAAAAAAATAATTTGAAAGATTGACGACAAAAGATACAAGCATGCACCTTTTTTGCATAACGTTGCGCAACACAAATTCTACTACTACTTATGTTTAACACCAAATTTAGCTTGGTTGTTGGGCTGTTTGTATGCGCACAAACCTTCCTTTTTGCCCAAAACCTCCAAATCACTTACCAAAACAGTGATTCACTCTTCGTCTGCGGCTCAGACACTTTATTTATCCAGGTTCAAAACCAGTTAGTTACTCCGGTTACTGGGGCAGTTGTTCAGGTAACCCTGCCACCTGGCTTACAATATACTGCAGGCACGGTTCAGGGTGCTACGGAATTGAACGTGGGGAATTTATCTGCCCCCACGTTTACATTGCCGGTTTTGAATGCGCAGCAAAGTCATCCGCTTTTCCTGCTAGTTACAGCTCAGTGTGAGGCCGCCGATTTGATTGATGCAGGTCAATTATTTCAGGCACTCATTTCGGTTACTTCTGCATCCGGGAATGCTCAGGTGGTTACCACTTCCATTCTGATTGAAACGGGCGCTTTGGTTATTGAAAGTGTTACACCGGCTATACTGACAGGAGAAAAAGGAGACACCCTTTACCGTACTATTTGCTTCAAAAACACCCGACTGGGTAAAATTGGCAACCTGCATTTTCAGGATGCCCACCAGGATGGATTTGAGGTGTTTGTGGAGGGGGCAGATGTAATCATGACCTTACCCGGATTATTAAAAGCATCATTTTTAGGCACGCTATTTCAAACTGTTGGTAATGGCGATGGATGGTTGGATCAGGATGAAAAAGTTTGTATCACTGAACAGATAATTATTAAGGATTGCGGCTTGCCCACATCAAATCAATTTTCCGTGCTTCGCGCGGGTTGGAGTTGTGGGCCGGATTGGTGCAGGTATGATAGTTTATTAACCTCGATAGATATAAAAACTTTTACCAAAGTTCCTGAACTGGATATAACCCCCATTTGGTCTCCACCCAAAGATAATTGTGGAGAAACCCCGGCTGTTATGGGGTACCGCATTAAAAATGTCGGGTTGGCGGATGCCCTAAATATTGTGTTTAATGTCGAACTCACTAATGGCATAGGTGAAGCGGGAATGGTTCCAGGCTCCTTTCGGATTGTTACTGATTCGGGTATTGAGCTGATTGCACCAAATTTGTCTACCTCTACTTTTCTTCAAGCATGTGAAAAAACACCCTTTCAAAGCGCTAATTTCCTGATTCCAGTAGTTCCGGCCTTAGACTCCATCCAGTTTTTGTTCGATGTAATCACTTGCGTTGAAACCTGCCAACAAATTCAACCGAAAATAAGGGCAGATTATTTTTTTCAAAAAGCTTGTCCACCAAATGGATTTAGCTCAGGAAAATCGAACATACTTCCTGATGAGGACTATTTTGTCCATTCAGATTTTTTCTCTTCCATTGGACAATGTATGGATGAGGATATATCCTATCCTTTTTCCTACAGGTTCACAGGAAAATACCTGCTTGAAAATGGATTTTCTCACTTAAAACTACAACTTCCTCCAAGCGTAGTGCTGGATACCACTTGTGGTTTGTTGATGGGAGGCCAGACACCTGCTTTATATGAAGAAAGTTTTGATGTAACAGGCAAACAAATGATTCATTTGGCATGGAAGACTCCTTTAAGTAATGATACCTTGAGCTTAAATTTTTGTCTCAAGTTACTTTGCGACTCTTTAGAATTGGAGTGCGAGCCAACCACTCAGCAACCTGGTGTCATATATGACGCTGCTTGTTGTAGTCAAGACTTTTTTGATTCTACTTATTGGATCGTTGCCCTTTTAACTCCAACTACTTG
>DLXL01000137.1 GCA_003448025.1 Saprospirales bacterium
TTCATCGAGTTGATCCAGAAGGGAGATCACTAATTCTTTATAAGGGATGGTAACGTTCAGGCCGCAGAGGGCGGGATACTTTGCCAGAATATCCCACAGTTTTTCCACGGTTTCCAAAGGGAAAAGTTCGTAAACGGCGTCTTCAATGTGCTCCTGACTAAACTTTTCTGTGAAATATCCCCGGGAAAAGGAATGTCCCAGCGACCGACCGATAAGTCCGTAGCGGCGCATGACCGATCAGTATTGTTTGATGCCGGTAACGTAATACATATCCATCATCCCTTTGTTTTTTGCCGGGATTTTGCCCCGGTGTTGCCATTCAAACTCATATTTAGCGAGCCAATAAGCGTCTTCGCTCACATTTACACGTCCGGTTTCGCATTGTTCTTCCAGGCGCGCGGCAATGTTTACGGTATCTCCCCAGATATCATAGGCAAACTTTTTAGCGCCTACCACGCCGGCTACCACCGGGCCGGTGTGTATGCCTACACGCGCATCAAAATAGGGCAATCCCTGACTCAAGCGCTCGGCTTTGAGGCCAAGGAGAAAATCCTGTATTTCAAGGGCCGCCTTTACGATGTCGGCCGGATTAACATTCATATCAGACAGACCACTGGCACAGATATAAGCATCGCCAACGGTTTTGATCTTTTCAATTTTGTATTTGCTGATGATCTGATCAAAATTGGAGAAACACAGATCCAGTTCTTCAACCAGTCGTTCAGGACTTAGTTTTTCTGCCACATTGGTAAACCCTTTGAAATCAATAAACATCACGGTGGCTTGTTCATACTTCCGTGCGGCAACTTTATTGCGGGTTTTCAATTCTTCTGCAATGGCTGGCGGAAGAATGTTCAACAGGAGGCTGTTGGAGCGTTTTTGTTCTTCTTCAATGAGGGCATTTTTTTGTGACAGCTCATTGGCCATGCGTTTTTTGGCGCGGAAACGGGCGTAGAACAACAAAGCCAGAAACAATACAAACACCACCACCAGCGCCAGTATGTTGCGCATATTTTCGCTTTCCTGGCGGAGCAGTTCAGCCTCTGCCAGGCGGGTCTTTTTTTCCTGAATTTCACGCTCCTGCTGTGCTTTCACAATGGAGTCGATCATCTGATCTTCCGTGAGGTTTTTAACCCTGAGTGAGTAAACCTTTGCGGCAGAATCAGCCTTAAGGGCAGTTTGAGAAGCCTGTGAAAGTGCGGCGTCTTTTTCGCTGAGCACCATCTGGGTTTTTTCTTCTACCTCCTTGAGCTGGCTTTGATAAGTGTTTTGCAGTACCTGCGATTGTCCGGTGGCTGCTGCCAGTTGTTCGCGAAGGGAACGGTTGTCGGCTTCAGCTGCTGCCAGTTGGTTTTCCAGTCGGCGCAGCGATTCGCCCCCACCACGCACTCCGCCGCCGGATTCCTTGAGGTATTTGACGGTTTCGGTGCTCCATTTAAGCGCTTCCTTCAGGTCGTTTTGTTTCATGGCGATTTCCTGAAGTTTTTCGGAGCTGGTGAGCACCAGATCCCGAAAGCCATAGTTGCGGGCGGTATTCCAGGCGCGGTTAAATCTGCCGGAGGCTTCTTTGTAATTGCGCAGTCTGAATTCTGCATCGGCCGCCAAAACGGCAGCATCAGCTTCCCGGCGTTTATCGCCAACTTCTACCGCCAGTTGATTGGCGCGCATGGCAAAGTCAGAGGCTTTCTTGGGATTGTTTGCGGTCAGAGACTTTTCTGCAATCTGGAAAGCATAGGTCAATCGATCTGTTTTGGAAGAAGATCGGTTGAATTTGGCCTCTAACTCGGCTACCGATTGGCCGGAAAGTATTTGAAGACCTGAAAAAAGGAGAAAAAAGGCGGTTAAATATCTCATTATCACGGATTCAGGCTTTCTGGGATTGCAACAGGAGTCTGTAAAACGAACACTTTGTAAAAATTGGTATACACAACCGGTGGGACATGGTTATGTGGCGGGCAAATGTCTGATATTCTTCGAATATAATTTGCTGTTTAAGCAAAAACAAACCTCTATTAAGGTTATTCCACACGCGATTTAATCGTGCCTTGGGCGAGTTGGGTTTCCAGCATTTCGCCGGGTGAGGCGTCTTCAGCCAAGAGCAAGGCGCGGCCGTTCTTACGGGTAATACTATACCCACGGCGCAGCACCTGATCAGGGTGCAAATTTTGACAGAGTGCCAGGTTTTGCTCCAGTAATTGGTGGTGCCGGCTGAGCAAATTTCGGGTAAGCAGCGGAATTTTTTGCAGCACCATATCCAGATCGTACAGGCACTGAAGTGTTCGCTCACGTGCAGAGAATTGCAGAGTAGTTTCCATACGATCCAGCTCCAACTGTGCGTATTTCAGTACATTGAGGGTAATTTGCTCCAGCGTTTGAACAGCTTCCAGCACTTCTCCTTCGAAAAACAAATTGTGCTGTACCAGAAAATCTGCCACAGCAGTGGGCGTTTTCAAAGAGGTATGGGCCACCATATCCATCACACTTTCATCTACATCGTGGCCAATACCCGTTAAAACAGGCAAAGGCATTTGAGCAGCTTTTCTGCACAGATCTAGCGCGTCGAACGCCATCAAATCGAGTCGGGCGCCGCCCCCGCGTACCATCACAACGATATCGAAATCTGCCCGCCGTAGGGCTATTTGTTCCAGGGCCGCAATCAGTTCAACTTCTGCATTTTTTCCTTGTACGGCTGCAGTAAAATATTGACAATCAAAAGTATATCCAAAATTATTGCCATGCAGGTGCTCCCGGAAATCCTGCAATCCGGCTGCTGTTTCGCTGCTAATTACGGCAATACGTTGTATCACCAGCGGCAAAGCGATTGAGCGGTTTTGTTGGAGCAAACCTTCCTCCTGCAGGGTTTGAATGGTTTTCCGGCGTAGTAAATCCAACTGCCCAAATGTATGCGCCGGATCTATATCTGTGATGTGCAACTTCAAGCCATAACGCTCATGAAACTCCGGCCTAACCTGCATGCGTAATTCCAGACCTTCCTGTAGCAAAGGCAATAACCCTTGTGGCATTCGGGCATTGATTTGCCGGAACTCAGAAGCCCAGATGGCCGCTTGCGCCTGTGCAATAATCTCTCCGGTTGTTTCCTTTTGCACCAGATCCAAATATCTGTGCCCCCGGGATTCGCCCACCTGAGCCAATTCTGCAACGATCCACAGAGGCTGCTGAAAATTCAGCGCCATAATCCGGCGGATGTGCTCGTTGAGTTCAAAAAGGCTGTGTGTGTGCATGGAGCGAAGATAGATACATCGAATGGTTTTGTTAATCGAATTTTTAAAGTTGCTATCAGCTTGGAAATCAAATATTTGAGGGTGTAAGAAAATATTTTTTTCCTATGTCTTACAATATGCAGGCATCTGTCCCGTCATCCTATTTACAAGCACTATAAAACTTGGAACTCGAATTGACAACCCGGCAACGCGACAGTAAAATTACCACATGGTTCGGCCAGTACAGCCGACGCGTGCTGGCCTTCATACAATCCCGGATACGTGATCTGGAGGTTGCGGAAGACACTGCGCAGGATGTCTGGCTACAACTGACTCGTCAGGAAGATCTGGATCAGATTGAAGAGGTTGGGAGCTGGCTTTTTACGGCGGCCCGCAACCGAATCACTGATTACTACAGGAAAAAGAAGACCGTGCCGTTCAGTCAGTTGGTTTCGGAACCAGGAGAGGACTTCGGAGAGGAAAACGATGAGGATCTGATGTTGGATCAATGGTTGACTGACCATCTGCCTGATACCTTGTTGGAAAGCCGAGAATTCTGGGAGGAATTGGATCGTGCGCTGGCCTTGTTGCCTCCGGAGCAGCGTGAGGTTTTTGTGGCGCACGAACTCAATGAGGTGTCGTTCCGGGAAATTTCGGAAAAAACCGGAGTGCCCCTCAATACTCTCCTTGCCCGAAAAAGGTATGCAGTACTCAAACTGAGGGAATACTTCTGGGAAAGACGTTAGCGGGTGTCTGAAAATCAATAATTCACCATTTAAAAGGTAAAAATCATGAAATACACAAAATGGAAATGGGCTGCTAAGGGAATGGCATTTGTTGCGCTATTTTTTATCCTGGGCACCTTTGTAACGATGTTGCTTTGGAATAACCTGGCGGCAGTGATCTTCAGTCTGCCCACCCTGAACTTTTTCCAAACGCTGGGCCTGATGATCCTGGGCAGGTTGTTGACCGGAGGTATGGGTCCTCGCGGATGGGGAGGTGGCGGACATCGCGGCCATTGGATGCGCCAACGCTGGCAGAGTATGAGTCCGGATCAACGGGAGCAACTTATGCAACGCTGGGGAAAATCCGGATGGGGGCCAAACAGACCAGATGAAAATCAGAGCGTTGCGGGGTAGGTGGGAGTGTCATTTGGTTCATTATGGAGTCATTTAGGGGGCATTTGGGTCAATTAGGTGGAATTTGG
>DLXL01000219.1:0-5734 GCA_003448025.1 Saprospirales bacterium
CGTCATCCGCGTTCCAAAAAAAAATCCGCGTCACCAGCGTCATCCGCGTTCCAAAAAAAACCGCGTCATCCCCATCGTTCCAACCCGCGTTCAAAAAAAAAAATACCTTTGCGCCCTCCAATACAACTCGTTCCAATGAGTAAGAAAAAAACACTGAAAGAAGAGGCGCTATTCTACCATGCCAAAGGACGCCCTGGAAAAATTGAAGTAATCCCATCCAAAGAAACGGCTACCCAGAGAGACCTCACCCTGGCCTATTCTCCGGGAGTGGCTGAGCCTTGCCTGGCTATTGCAGCCAATCCGGAGGATGTATACAAATATACCGCTAAAGGCAACCTCGTGGCTGTTATCTCTAATGGCACTGCCGTACTGGGACTAGGCGACATTGGCCCGGCAGCCGGCAAACCGGTGATGGAAGGAAAGGGTCTGTTGTTCAAAATATACGCAGATATCGACGTGTTTGACCTGGAGCTTGATACCAAAAACGTGGACGAGTTCATCCGTACCGTTAAAATTTTGGAACCAACTTTCGGGGGAGTGAATCTGGAGGATATTTCTGCGCCGGAGTGCTTTGAAATTGAGGAACGACTCAAAGCTGAATTGAATATCCCGGTTATGCATGACGACCAGCACGGCACGGCTATCATTAGTTCCGCGGCGTTGCTCAATGCGTTGGAACTGGTGAATAAAGACATCTCCAAAGTGAAAATTGTGGTGAATGGCGCAGGAGCTTCCGCTATTTCCTGCACCAAACTTTACTACAGCCTGGGTGCACAAAAGAAGAACATTTTTATGTTCGATTCCAAAGGGTTGTTGCATCCGAGTCGGACAAATCTCGACGGTAAAAAATCGGAATTTGCTAACGGTAGTGCTCCGGCTTCTCTTTCCCTGGCAGAAGCCATGAAAGGTGCTGATGTGTTTGTGGGGCTCTCAAAAGGCAATATTTTGAGCCAGGAAATGGTAAGGGGCATGGCGCCGGATTGTATTGTTTTTGCCATGGCTAATCCAACGCCGGAGATTGCCTATGAAGATGCTATTGCTGCAAGGGAGGATATCATATTTGCTACAGGACGTAGTGATTATCCCAACCAGGTAAACAATGTATTGGGTTTCCCATACATATTCCGGGGCGCTTTGGATGTTCGTTCCAAAGTAATCAATGAAGAAATGAAACTGGCGGCAGTGCGCGCCCTGGCCGATCTGGCTAAAAAACCGGTTCCGGACATCGTGAATATGGCCTATGGCAAAGACAACATGGTGTTTGGTCGGGAGTACATTATTCCCAAGCCTGTTGATCCGCGTTTGCTGACTACTGTGGCGCCTGCTGTGGCGCGCGCAGCTATGGATTCCGGAGTGGCCAAATTCCCGATCAAAAACTGGGAAAACTATGAAAATCAGCTCTCCAAACGCCTCGGACTCGATAACACCCTTACCCGTGGTATTCTGAACAAGGCCAAGCAAAACCCAAAACGGATTGTACTGGCCGATGCAGAAAATCTGGCAGTGCTTAAAGCCGCACAACTGGCGCAGGAAGAAAAAATTGCCAAGCCAATCCTGCTGGGTAATGTGAAAAAAATCAAACACCTCATCCAGGAGAATCATCTGGATCTGGCGCATGTGGAGATCATTGATCCTATGATGCCGCATACCGATCAGGACTTTGCCCGACTGGAGCGATTTGGCGACTTACTGTTTGAAAAACGCAAACGCAAGGGTTTCAATCGTACGGAAGCACGTGAAATTGTTCGCCGCCGCAACTACTTTGGTTCCATGATGGTGGAAACCGGGGAGGCTGATGGGATGATTGGTGGTATGACCCGCAATTATCCGGATACCATTCGACCGGCGCTGCAAGCTATTGGCCGGCAGGAAGGCGTGAAAAAAGTATGCGGGATGTATATCCTGATGAGCCGGTTTGGCCCTTTATTTTTGGCAGATACTACCGTAAACTTTAACCCAACGGCGGAAGAAATTGTGGAAATTGCCGAACTGGTAGCCCGGGAAGTGGAAAAATTCAACATCAAACCGCGTATCGCGATGCTTTCCTATTCCAATTTCGGCAGCGCCAATGGAGAGGACGCCAATAAAATGCGCGAGGCTGTCACCTTGCTCAAAGCCAAGTATCCCAATATGGTGGTGGATGGTGAAATGCAGGCGCACCTGCCATTCGATCATGCGCTACTCAAGGAAAATCATCCGTTCTGCGAGCTGGTAGATGGCAGTCCTAATATTCTCATCTTCCCCAACCTATCCGCTTCTAACATCGCCTACAATCTGGTAAAAGAAGTGGCCAATATTGAGAAAATCGGTCCTGTTCTACTCGGGCTCAAAAAACCGGTACACCTCGTTCAGTTGGGAAGTACCACCCGCGAACTGGTGAATATGATCGCAATTGCGGTTGTGGATGCGCAAAGGTGAACGCAGGACGATGAACGATGAACGATGGCACGATGTCCGCCCGTTGTTCATCGTCCTGCGTATTATCGTAAATAAAACACCTCCTTCAACGGCACACTCACGGGCGATTGATCCGGGTTGGTAGCCATTATATCCGCCATATAGGCCCACCAGCGTTGCATGACGGGGTGTTTGGGTAATTCATCCAGGCTTGACGGATCCGGTATTTCCAAAACCCCAAACAAGGCCAGGGTTTCTTCATCCAAAAAAATGGAATAATCACTGATGCCGGTTTCCCGCAACAGTTGAGCCAGCTCCGGCCAAAGTTCATCGTGCCGGCGTTTGTATTCCGCTGTTTGGCCGGGGTGTAACTGCATTTTAAAGGCGATACGAGGCATGGGTTAGTGTTTGAGTGTTTGGGTGTTTTAGTTGGCTTTTTCACCACTAAGGCACTGAGGCCACTAAGTGGTACGGAAGTTTATAATTAGTGGTTATTTAACCGCAGTATCCTAAGTGCCTTAAGTGCCTTAGTGGTGAAAAAAACTCCTCCCCCTCTAATTCAACTCCGACCGGAAAGCATATCTCCCGGAACCCACTTTTACCCGAACATACCCGTCTTCCAGAGTTGACTGCAATTTTTTCCCATCCTGTTCTACGGTATCAGCGTTCCTGGCTGGTACCCAGATGGTGGCACTGGTATTGGCTGGAATTTCTACTTCGAGCATGAACTTGTTGCCATCCAGTTTCCAGCTGCTGGATGCCTTGCCGTACAGGGTTTCCAGACTGGCAGAGGCATGGGTAAATCCGCCTCCGGGGTGAGGTTTGATACGGATGGCCTTATAGCCCGGCTGTTCGGTTTCGGTATCCAGGCCGCACATAATCCGGTACATCCAGTCGCCAATGGCTCCATAGGCATAGTGGTTGAAGGAATTCATGGTAATGGCCTGAAAACTGCCATCGGTGCGAATGCCATCCCAGCGTTCCCAGATGGTGGTGGCGCCCATGGTAACCGGATAGAGCCAGGAGGGATAGGTCTTCTGATTCAACAAGGTGTAAGCCAGATCCGTGTACCCAAAGCGCGTGAGCACATGGCATAAATGCGGGGTGCCCAAAAAGCCGGTGGTGAGGTGATTGCCGTAACTTTTAATGTTTTCAGCCAGGTTTTTCGCCGCTTGCGCACGCTGATTTTCGGGCAGGAGATCAAACTGAAGTGCCAGCACGTAGGCTGTCTGTGTGGGCGAAAGCGGCCTGCCGTTGGGGGTTACATACTCATTCAGGTAGGCAGCTTTGACGCGTTGTAGGAGCTGGGTGAATTCCGCTACATCCTCTTTTTTGCCCAAAATCTGCGCAGCATTTACCAGCAATTGTGTGGAATGAGCATAAAAACACTGGGCAATCAGGTATTTATCAGTAATGGCCGAGCGACCATCATTATCATCCGTAATGCTGTAAAACAGCCAGTCGCCAAAGTGGAACCCAGTGTTCCAGAGGTCGTTTTTGCTGTTGGTGCGCATGTATTCCACCCAGGCTTTCATGCTGGGGTACTGATCTTCCAGGATACGGCGGTCGGCATAGGCCAGCCACATATTCCAGGGAATGATGGTGGCGGCATCTGCCCAGCCGGTGGAGGCGCCGTTTCGGGGGTTGAGTACGTTGGGAATAACCCAGGGTACCATGCCATCCGGTTGTTGATCGGCGGCAAGATCTTTGAGCCATTTGGCAAAGAAATTATGGGCATCAAAGTTAAATACGGCGGTGCGGCTAAATGCCTGGGCATCGCCGGTCCAGCCCAGACGCTCATCGCGCTGGGGGCAGTCGGTGGGTACATCCAGAAAATTGCCGCGCTGGCCCCATTGGATATTGTGTTGCAATTGATTGACCAGCGAATCCGAGCAGGTGAAGGTTCCAGCCGGCCGCATATCGGAGTACAGGGCGATGGCGCTGATATTTTCCGGCTTCAGATCTCCGGGATACCCTTCAATTTTAGCATACCGAAATCCGTGGAAGGTAAAATGCGGTTCAAATTGCTCTTCCCCGTTCCCGCTCAGGATCCAGGTATCGGTGCACCGCGCCGCACGCAGGTTCTCGGTGTAAAAATTGCCCTGTTTATCCAGCACCTCGGCAAATTGCAGCACTATGCGGTCGCCGGATTTACCACGGGCTTTCAAGGCTACCCATCCTACCAGGTTTTGGCCAAAATCGGCCACCAATTCACCTTTTGGAGTGCGAAAAATGGCTTTGGGCTGGAATGTTTCGTGTTTGCGAATGGGCTCGTTGTAGGTTCCAATGAGATTGGATTTGGAAAAATCTTTCACGGTCACCGGCTTCCAGGAGGCATCGTTGAAGCCTGCGGCCGACCAGCCTGAGCGCACCATTCGTGCATCGTAGGTTTCGCCGTGATAGATTTCCGAGCTCCGGATGGGGCCATCAGTGCTGTATTTCCAGCTGGCATCTGAGGCGATGGTTTCACGGCTCCCGTCGGTGTACAGGATGTCGATTTGCAGTAGCAGCGATATATCTGAGCCATAAAATCCGTTCTTCTCTGCCCAGCCTATATTTCCACGCCACCAGCCGTTGCCCAGGGTAACGCCAACGGCATTTGGGCCGTTTTGGAGCATGTGCGTGACATCGTAAGTCAGATACGGGATCCTTTTTTGATAAGCTGTCCAGCCGGGGGTAAGGTAGTCCTGGCCTATACGTTTTCCGTTGATCTGCGCTTCAAAGAGTCCGTGGGAAGTGATAAAGGCGGTTGCCTGGGCTATTTTTTTCCGGCAGGCAAATTCCTTGCGAAAAACAGGACTGGGCCTGGTGGAATCCTCCGGCATGGAAACAGAAATCCATTGGGCTTTCCAATCGGATGTCTGGAGCAGGCCCATTTGCCAGAAGGCGGGTTCGCTCCAGGGGGAGCCATTGCCGTTGTTATCCCATACCCTTACCTGCCACCAGTATTTTTGGCCGGATACCAGGGCTGGTCCGGTATATGGCACCCAAACGGAGGCATCGGAGTTGATTTTGCCGGATTGCCAAACATATTTTTTTCCGGATATCAGATCGGCGTTGGAAACGGCAACTCGAATTTCATAGGCGGTTTGCCGCACATTCCGGGTTTCGGATAGTAGTTGCCAGCCAAATCGGGGTTGGGTTACATCAAGGCCTATGGGATTGTTCAGGTTTTCTACCCGCGGGTGGGTTACCTGTACCTGCGCATGCAGGCAAGAGCAGGCGAAAAGCAGTAGGAGCAGGAAAGGTCGAGTCATGGCTTCGCGTTTTAATCAGGAAGCCAAGGTAGGAGTTTTTGGGAACGATGGGATTGTGAACGATGAACGATGAACGATGA
>DLXL01000219.1:6015-8248 GCA_003448025.1 Saprospirales bacterium
CGTCCATCGTTCATCGTCCATCGTCCATCGTGCCATCGTTCATCGTCCCATCGTTCATCGTTTACATGTAGAAATGCCTGCGATGGCGTAAAGCGGGCAAAAACTGATAATGCTGGTGAGGGTAAAAATGGCTGCAACCACGAGGGCAACGATGCCCAGGGTGCCGGTGAGGGTGCCTGTGGAATAAAGTACAGCGGCAACAGCTGCTACGATGAGGCGGATGATGCGGTCGGCGGAGCCCATATTCTTTGTCATGATGTGGAAAATTAAGTGGTTGAAAAAAGTTGGATCATCCATACAATGAGCGCAATCAGGCCGCTGCAAAGCAGGCAAACGATAAGGAGTTTCAACCATTTTGGCAAATGCTTCATTGCGCTTTTGTATGTTGTGATACAAAGGTGCAGGCAGTATATGCCCTGACTATGTGAAGTAGTTCACACAAGCGAAAAAATTTCTATCACGCCGCGGGCATGGCGGAGGAAGCCTTTGTTTTCAAACTGTTTGATGAGTCGGGAAATGATCTCACGGGAGGCATTGAGGTCGTCGGCAATTTGTTGCTGGGAGATCTGGAGGCGGTTGGTTTGCAAGGCTGCGGCTTTTTCGAGCAGGTAATGTTTGAGTCGCTGATCCAGTTGTTGGAACACCACACTTTCCAGGGTGTGCAGCAGTTCATCGTAGCGGAATCCGAAGCTTTCGAAGGCAAACCGTTGCCAGGCCGGGAATTTGCGGGTGGCTTCGTGAATAAGGTGCGCCGGAAGCAGGAATAGTTGGCTGGTTTCCTGGGTGATGGCGTTGATTCGGCTGCTTTCTCCTTTGTAGCAGGCGCTGAGGGTCATGGCACAGGTTTCGCCGGGCCGAATGTAATAGAGGAAGATTTCGCGTCCTTCGGCGTCTTCCCTGGATACTTTGATGGAACCGCTCAGTACCAGTGGGATAAATCGTACGGTGCCGCCCACACGCATGAGTTCGGCGCCGGCATCAAAGGTTTTTTCCATGCCTTCCGCAACCAGCCAGGTAATCAGGTCGGTTTGATCAAAAGCAGGGAAGGATTGACGTAGTGTTTGCGGGAGGGTTTCCGGTGTGGGCATTGATTGAAATTTGCATTAAAGTTCCGTTAATCTGTAAGAAATTTCAGCAAATAACCAACAATATTGCACTTCAATCCGTTTGGGTTACCATGTAAACACTTTAACTATTTATCTATCATGTTTAGAACTTTTTCTCTGACGGGGCTCTTTTGCCTCGTTGTTGCCTTTGCACAGGCACAAACTTTCCCTTACCAGTTTTCGTATACCAACGAGCCCTACGCAGAACTTACCAATGCCACAGTATTAGATAACAATTTGGTTTGGGACGATCAGGCTACCGCGCCTGTTGGGTTTACTTTTTTGTTCGACAACCTGCCACAAACCGAAATGTTCGTACTGGGATATTCCGGCGCTATTTTACCGGTTGGACAGTATGAAAACGGTGACACACTGGATGCTATTTTCGGATATGCAGTCCTGCCGGGACTTTCGCCTCTAAGTAACACCACTGTACAGTATAAAACAGATGGTGCTGCCCCGAACCGGATATTCAAGCTTGAAATGTCCAAGGCAGGATTTGATGGCGTTCAGGGGGAGGTTTCTTTCCAGATTTGGCTTTATGAAACCTCAAATGCCATCCAGATTCGATTGGGCAACCAGTTCATTCCCGATCCGGTTGATACCTATTTTAACGGTATATCCCCTCTCATCGGGTATATGTTGAATTATCATTACTTTGACGATGATGAGGCTATATTTCCAAATGCTCAGTTTGTGACGGGGACACCACAAGCACCTCAGGATAGTGTGATTACAGGCGATATCTATAACGAAGTGTTTTTTGACGGACCGCAATACGGTATGTCTGGCGTGCCAGTCAATAATTCAGTATTCACCTTTATACCCGGCACGGTTTCCACAAATCAACCCGGACTGGCGCTGATGCAACTGTTTCCCAATCCGGTTGTGGATTATGTGCAATTGATCGGACTAGACCGCAGTCAGGCGGCGCAGGTGCAATTGCTGGATGCTCAGGGTAAACTCCTGCGTCAACTCGAACTTTCGGCGGGAGAGACCACCCTGCGTATGCCTGGCGATTTAGCGCCTGGGTCTTATGTGCTGCGTTATCTTGGCGATGAGCAGCTGGCGGTAGCTCGTTTTGTTAAAGGTTGATTTTTTACTGACGGGGTGACTGGCACTCGACT
>DLXL01000178.1 GCA_003448025.1 Saprospirales bacterium
ATTTTCAACTTCAGAATCCAGCGTAATTACCTGCCTGGGGGCAATACAGATGAGATTCCCCTCCTGAAAATCATAGGATTGGCGCCCATACTTCATTTGATTGACACAATAGTTTTTGAACATAACGGAGTAGAAATCGCAGGAAAGCCTGGTACCTTCTTCCATTTTTTCATCAAATTTGGAGAAATCCACCACTGCTACCAGCGGATGTTTGACCACCCCCTGGAGGAACATGTTGATATCACTAATGCTCTTCAGATGCATAATTGGTTTCATGTGCTTACAGTTGTGTTTTCAGAATTCTGTCAAAAAGTCGGTCGCCCAGATAGATACGCATCCAAACCATAGGCTTGGCAAATTTACCCACACGGTAGCGGGTTTTTGGTTGATTAGTGTTTACAATTTTGCTTATTTCATCTGCAATGACGGAGGGCTTGGATGAACCGCCTGTTTCGGAAGTTTTTTTGGTGCCGGCAGCTATTACATCCATCATGCCCTGGTAAGCGCTGCCTTTAGGTAATTTATCGAAATTATCGAGCAGCACATGACCAAATTCGGTGTCAATAAAACCTGGTTCCAAAATGACAACCTTAATATTAAAAGGTTCCAACTCCAGGCGCAAGCAATCGCTCAGGCCTTCAAGGGCGTGTTTGCTGGCATGGTACCAGGCGCCCATAGGGAAATACATTTTGCCGCCCATGGAGGAGGTATTGATGATAAGGCCCGATTGTGCTTTACGCATGTGTGGCGTTACTTTTTGCGTGACGGCGGCCAGGCCAAAAAGGTTGACCTCCATTTGTTTTCTGGCTTCTGCCAGGGGAACGTCTTCCACCGAGCCATACAAACCGTAGCCGGCATTGTTCCACAACACATCAATTTTGCCTTCCTGCCTGATGATAGTATCTACCACACGTTGAATATCAGCCTCGTTGGTAACGTCCATGGCCATCGGATGCCCGCCCATTTCCTGCAGGTCCTGCATTTGCTCCACCCTTCTGGCTGCTGCATAAACGGTATGCCCTTCGCGGATGAGTTTTTTAGCGGCTTCCTTGCCCATTCCGGAACTTGCGCCGGTGATTAAGATTACTTTGCCCATTTTTTGGATTTTTTTAATCGTTAAAGAATGGTACAAAGGTCTGGCTGGAATGCCCCGGCGCGCGTATTCAAATTACGGTTCGTTGTATGCTTTTTACGGATGTATATAATAAAGCATCAGAATGGAGAAAATAACTTATTCTGTAAAACAGTGTGTATGTACCGGTTTAGGTATTGGCGATAGTGGGGTAGAAGGGAAATGACAGCCCAAGATAATCTGGGTTTACGACTGTCGGTCCCACTATTGCCAATACGATGTTTCCGGTAGTTTTCATGCAATGATATCCCTTTTCCTGAAATTAGTCAATAGGGCTACACCTAACCAGTATAATAATAAGAATGGTATCCCTGGAATAAAGAACAGAAATAAAAACTCAAACCCTTTTGGAATGTTCATTTCAGTAACATAGATAACCGTTGCTGAAACAATGCCCAACAGTCCTGATATGCCGACAAGAATCGGACTCCATATTTTGATTTCTCTTAATTTATATAGATGCAATGAAAGCCATATAATGGATATAAATTGAACATAGCGTCCCATTACCCCAATGCTTATGATAGAAAAATTGTCATAATTTTTGCCAAAATCCTCAGCATTCTTACCTTCTGAAATCCATAGTTTTAATCCTTCCGGATACAAATAATGGTGAGTAAATTCCCATATGAATTCTGCAAATGCAACAACAAAAATCAAAGTTATTATCCATCTGCCTGAGCCTTTGATTGTTAACATATTGCCTTTGAATAGAAACAGGGTTAGTAATCCAAAAATTGCAGCGGCTATGAACAGAAAAATATATCTTAAATGCTCACGTTCGGGATGTTCCAGCATTTTGATACTAAGGTCAGGCGGTGCAGCCAAACCAATTATTCCTACCATTGGACATATCAGCAAAAAGAGAAGTACGCCAATTCTGTTTAATTGGAAATATCTCAGAAACAGGAATATTATCGTGGCAAACGCCATTGAAATAACCGTCCAGATTGCTACATAAGCCGTAAAACTGTTTGTTTCTACGTAGGGTGAATATTTGCCTATGGAAGTACCCACCAAAAATGGAAGGATAACTAAAATCAGTGCAGTCAGCGTTTTTAAAATTTTCTCTTTCATTGATCCGTGCTTTATATGTTAAGTGTCGAATTACGGTGGGGTGTTGTTAAAATTAATGCCAGCTCCAAAAACAGCACAAGTCAGACCATCCTGTAAACATTGCTAAATTCACTACACTGGTCCAACCTGTGCGGTCCGATTACTTATTGGATGCCACGTACGGTTCACGTCCCAGGTGTGAAATATTACCCATTGGGGCATTCAGCAAGCCGTGGTTATCAATATTACCGTTGGCAACGGTTTGTACGGCATCAAAAACTTCCAGAGTACCGGTAGACTCAATCCGCAGGCGGGCGCCTGGCATAATACTCAAGGTGTTTACCTCATTGGAAGCAGTGCGGATAACAGGCTGATACCCGCCAATGCCGGCAACATCCGGAATCAACACATCACTAAACGCATCCGGCACCCGACCTTCTTTCCAGTTGGTTGGGCAGTTCCACTCCTGTGCTTTGCCGGGTGTGCCGCCTTTCCAGGTGGCGGTTTTTTGGGCGTTTACAGCCGTCGTTGCGAACAGTACAAAAAACAGGATGGAGGCGAATGTGCATGCGTTTTTCATGATGGAGGATATTTTTAGGTTGCAGTGATGTTTGTGTGTGTAACTTTGATGATACAAAGGTGAGGCTACGATCCACCCGCCCCAAGCGTTGCTTTCCCGTTGGCAGGTTTGGATTTCCCGTTTGCACCAAAACCTTATTACCCCATGCTGAACACCTTATTAATAGAAGATAATCCGGACGCTGCAGAGAAAATCCAGTTTCTACTCCGGAAGTATTGTGCCGATCGGATTACTCTTCTGGCACATGCCTCATCCGGCCAGGAAGGCGTGGAAGCTATTGAAAAACATCGCCCCGAGCTGGTTTTTCTTGATATTGAGCTGGGCGACATGACGGCATTTGAAATGCTGGAACGCATTGATCCCATTGATTTTCAGGTTGTTTTCACCACGGCACACGACCATTATGCCATCAAAGCCATCCGATATAGCGCGGTAGATTATCTGCAAAAACCCATTGGTCGGGAAGATCTACTGGCGGCCATTACCCGGGCAGAACACAACCCGGCCCGGATGCTTCGTGAACAAGTAAATCAAATAGCCCAACACGCCCAGCCCAAAGCCATTTTGCCGGAAAAAATCGCCTTGACCACCTCGGAGGGCTTGGTTTTCAAACAAATTAAAGACATCATTCGCTGTGAGAGCGATCGTATGTACACCATCGTAATCATGGTTGGGGGAGAAAAACTCATGGTATCCAAACCCATGGGCCAATTAGAGGAAATCCTGGATGGGCAAGGCTTCTTTCGGGTGCATATGTCGCACCTCATCAACATGCAGCATATCCGGCAGTTTGTGCGCGCCGATGGCGGTTATGTGGTGATGGAAGACGGGGCAACAGTGAGTGTGGCCCGCAATAGAAAAGACGATTTTCTGGAACTGTTTTCCAAGTTTTAGCCAAGGGGAAAACCAAATGTGCCAAAGGGAAACCGGAGAATTTCTGTGTGACCTGAACCTGCCAGTTTTGCTGTATGAAACAACTGATCCTGACCTTGGCTTTTGGCTTTTCCTGCCTTTTTTCGGATGCCCAAAATACAGATCCCATTCTGGACTCCTTGAAGCGACCCTTGCCTGCAGGTGCGAGCGTACGCGCACGGGCGGAGCGATTGGACAAGATCATTTGGAAAATTTTTATAGATGCCAATTTACAGTATGAAAATGATGCGATGCAACTGGACAGCCTTTACCGATGCTGTATCCATGGCAAAACTGGCGATCCGCATTTTGAAAAAACGCTCGGAGCAAAAGTAATGTTTTACCGGGGTGCTTCCTTGGTGGAAGAACAACCCGACGCCGCTCTGCCTTTGCTGAAAGATGCCATTCGGCAATATGCTGGTATGGGCGACTCTGCAGGTATGGCATTGGGCTTTTCTCAACTCATCTATACAGCATCCCGTTTGGGTGATAGTTTATCGTTTGCCAGTTACCTCGATCAGACCGTAGCCTTAGCAGTGTATATAAAAGACCCGTTTCTAAAGTCGGTAACGCTGAGCGATATGGGGATCAACTGTTACGATTTTGGCAGATTTGCGGAAGCGGCCACTTATTATTTTCAGTCCTTGGAATTAATAGAAAAGTTCCGGACATCTGCTTTGTTGGATATGCAGCACGATGTTTATCACAACCTGAACGGCATCTACAACAGGTTGGGAGACTGGGACAATGCCCTGATCTATATGCAAAAAGCAGTTCAGTGTGCCAAGGAGCGAGGGCAAGACCCAAATGTACATTGTATAGGCCTGGCAAATAGCTATATCGGGAAAAGGGAATACCAGCGAGCCCTGGAAGTTTTGGTGGAAGCAGAAAACAAATTGAAGGGCGACGAAATAGGGCAAACTGAGGCAGCCATTAATTATACCCTGTCCAACTGTTACCGCAACCTAGGCAATCCGAAAGCTGCCCTGGCCTGTGCAGAAAAATCTGTTCGTTTGCTTCCCATCAGTGTCAATGCACCTTTTGGTGCAGTAGCAGTGGAAGAACTGGCTCAGTGCCAGTTTGCTTTGGGTAAAACCGACAAAGCCTTGGGACATGCCCTGTTGGCTTATGAAACGTATTTGAGTGCCAAACAAAACGGCGGCCTTGTGCGGGCAACGGAACTGCTTAGCAATATTTACAAAGCTAATGGCAACTACCGTAAAGCCCTCGAATACAGCGAGTTGCGCTATAAATACCAGACCTTGGTGGAACGCCAGCAAAGCACCCGCCAGCTTGCCTTCGGCGAGTTCAATCGCGAAAATGAAGTCAAAAACGCCCGCCGAGAAGCCGAAATACAGGCTGAGCTCACCCAACAACGCAATATCCGATATGCCCTTTACGCCGGCTTAATCGTGTTTGCCCTCTTGGCTTTACTGCTTTACAACCGCTTCCGTTTCAAACAAAAAACCGCCGAACAAC
>DLXL01000250.1 GCA_003448025.1 Saprospirales bacterium
CATGTGTAACGTCTTCATCCATCCAAAGCATGACTGATAAAGCAAACCGACTGTTTCTGGCAACTCCCGGAGTGAAATCCAACCAAAAAGCGCCCCACTACGTATCAGGATCAGATACGCCAGCAGGATTATGGCAACAAAAATCTGGTTACTTCGAAAAAAACGGAGCACAATACATCATTGAAGCCGCAAAGGTCAACAAAATCAGGAAAATTGGGGTAAAATTGTCTATAAATTAAACGATCAGATAAAAATAACCCTTTCGCCCCTTACTTTCGCACCATGCGAATTCTACTCATTGAAGACGAACTCAAAACACTCCAGTCGCTTCGGCAAGGCATGGAGGAACATGGTTGGACGGTTAACACGGCCACTGATGGGCTTACTGGTATTCGCTTAGCATTGCATGGTGATTATGATGTCATTGTTTCCGATATCACCATGCCGGGCTTAACCGGCCTTGAGCTATGTGAAAAATTGAGAAGTGAACAAAATTCTACTCCTATTCTTCTCCTAACTGCATTAAGTCATACAGATGATAAAGTTGCTGGCCTGGATGCCGGGGCAGATGATTATCTGGCCAAGCCCTTTGAGTTAAAAGAACTGTTAGCCAGAACAAAAGCATTATCCAGGCGAAACAACAACGCTTTTAAAACGGATAATATTTTGAAATTTAATGATCTGGTACAGGATCTGGATGCCAAAACCGTGTGCAGGGATGGACAGGAAATTTTGTTGACTCCCAGAGAGTTTGCTTTGTTGGAGTTCTTTTTACGAAACCCAGGGAAGGTGCTCTCCAAGTCGGAAATCGCAGAAAAAGTATGGGATATGAACTTTGACACCGGCACCAATGTCATTGAGGTATATGTCAATTACCTGCGAAACAAGATTGATAAAGGTTTTAATACTAAACTGATTCAAACCCAGTTTGGCCAGGGTTATATCCTTAAATAACGCCTTTAAAACCTCATTCAATTACCTTTTAAACAAGTATGCGAACCCTCTATTTAATCAGGCACGCCAAATCAAGTTGGGGAAACCCGGGACTCAGGGACTTCGACCGTCCGCTTAATGAGCGTGGACAACATGACGCACCCAGAATGGCCCAACTACTTGTGAGAGAAGGCGTAAAACCCGATCTACTAATTAGCAGCCCCGCTAAGCGCGCGCTAACAACAGCCTTGTTTTTCGCGGAGGCCTTTCAGATCGATCCGGGCGAAGTGCGAAGGGAGTCCAGAATTTATGAAGCACATCCAACGGAAATCCTTCGCATAATTGCTGAATTGCCGGCAGAATCAACTACCGTATTCCTTTTTGGACACAACCCAACGTTTACAGAAGTAGCCAATTTGTTCGCAAACGATCATTATATAGAAAACGTTCCAACTTGTGGAGTAGTGAAAATTACCTCTACAGCTGCGGATTGGTCAGGCATGTATGAGGGCAACTCTCGGATTGCGGCATGCTATTTCCCCAAGGAAGTTTTATGAAATCCTCAAAATATATCCATCTGATACTCGCTATAGGATTGCAATATGCGATCTTCTGTGGTTGCCAAAATCCTCAAAAAAGCGCCCCTGCACTACCTGAGGATAAAATTTCCAGAATTATGGCGGATTTGGCAATAGCGGATGCAGCAACTACCGGGCTTTCCGGCTATGTCAAAGACAGTTTGATGCACGTATACTTCAAGCAGGTTTTTGACATGCATGGCACTACTCAGGAAGCTTATGAATCCGACCTGAGAATTTTGGCAACAGACCTTTCCAGAATGGAAGCTGTGGTCAAAAAAGCAGATGAATTGCTTACGGAAAATGGAACCGGAGCGCCGGGCGCCAAAAAGTAGTACCCACAAAAAAGGCACGTTTGCAGTTAGCAACGTGCCTTTTTTGTGGGAATGTACCGTTGATTTATTTAGCCAAAACCTTGGATACCAGATCAGCAGCTTCCTGAAATTCAGTTGCTCCCATCACCTGTAGTCCGGATTCGTCGATAATTTTCTTGGCAATGTCTGCATTGGTGCCTTGAAGACGAACGATAACCGGAACTGGAATAGTGCCAATGGCTTTATAGGCGTCTACGACACCTTGGGCTACACGGTCACAACGTACAATTCCTCCAAAAATATTGATCAGAATAGCTTTTACATTCGGATCTTTCAGGATGAATCGCATGGCATTTTCTACGCGTTGAGCATCTGCAGTACCACCTACATCAAGGAAGTTGGCGGGCTCACCACCAGACAACTGGATCAGATCCATGGTAGCCATAGCCAAACCAGCACCATTTACCATACAACCGACGTTGCCATCCAACTTCACATAGTTTAGATCCATTTCCTGTGCTTCCACATCGGCTGGATCTTCTTCATCCTTGTCGCGAAGTGCTTCCAGATCTTTATGGCGGTACAATGCATTATCATCCAGCGTAACCTTGGAATCCACGGCGATGATGCGGTCGTCGGATGTTTTAAGGCAAGGGTTAATCTCGAACATGGCCGCGTCAGAGCCTACAAACGCAGCATAAAGTTTCATGACGAAGTCAACCATTTCCTTGAAAGCACCGCCACTCAATCCAAGGTTAAAGGCAACTTTTTGGGCCTGAAATGGGCGGAGTCCCAATAATGGATCAACGAATTCAAAAAACACGCGATCAGGTGTTTCATGAGCTACCTTTTCGATATCCATTCCACCTTCAGGGGAATACATGATCACATTACAACCACGGCCACGGTCTGTAAGTACACTGATATAAAATTCTTTTGGATCACTGGCGCCAGGGTAAAAGACATCCTGAGCAACCAACACTTTGCGGACGAGTTTTCCTTCTGCAGAGGTTTGAGGAGTAACCAATCGCATTCCAATCATTGCCTGAGCAATTTCACCCGCTAATTCTGGATTCTTAGCCAATTTTACGCCACCGCCTTTACCGCGGCCACCGGCATGCACCTGGGCTTTAATCACGGTAAAATCAGAGTTGTATAACTCCTTCATTTTTTTGGCGGCTTCAACTGCTTCAGCAGCGTTGGTGGCCACAATGCCTTCCTGGATTTTTACACCGTAGGACTTCAGGAGTTCCTTGCCCTGATACTCGTGCAGATTCATTTTCTATGAAAATATGGTGAATGGTGAATTGTTAAATCAAAGGCGCAAAACTACAAAATCGACTCAGACATTCTCCGAAAAATATCCTCAGGAGGCGAAAAAATTGTTCTGCGGGATTCCGAGCCGTAACGTTAACGCAAAGCGGAGCCTTCATCATCAACCAGTTTTCCGTTAATGACCCTGATAATTCTTGCAGGGAAATTTTGGAGGATCCGATAATCATGAGTGGCACAAAGTACTGCTGTATTGTGTTGCTTTGCCAGGTTTCGGAGCAATGTCAGAACGTCATCACTGGTTTCAGGATCCAGATTTCCAGTTGGTTCATCCGCAAGAATAATAGGAGGATTGTTTAACAGGGCTCTTGCGATCACCACTCGCTGCTGTTCGCCTCCGGAAAGTTCAAAAGGCATCGCTTTGCGTTTCGCAGCCAGACCAACTTCCTGAAGCACCTCCCCTATTCTTTTGTTCATACTTTGCTCATCTTCCCAGCCGGTAGCTTTGAGCACAAAAAACAGGTTGTCTTCCACATTTCGATCTGTAAGCAGGTTGAAATCCTGAAAAACGATCCCAAGTTTTCTCCGCAATTCATGCACATTCCGACGGTTAATTTGCTTTAAATCAAACCCGGCAACGGAACCTGACCCTCTCAGTAAGGGCAATGATGCATATAAGGTTTTCAGCAAACTACTCTTCCCACTACCTGTTTTCCCGATCAGATAGGTGAACTCCCCTGCACCAATTGTCAGATGAATATTGTTTAATATGACACTCCCATCTGTTTGCTGAATATCAGCATTGCTAAGATTTACGATATGCGACACGGCAACTGGTTGTTAAATTATGGTGCGAATTTGAGGCTTTTTTCACTTTTTTTATAAAAACCTGAAAATCTGTACGATAATTGCCCTTGAAAATCTACTGTTGCACCTTATGAATGCTAAAGCACTTGTCTTTGTCGTATTCGCTGTATGGGCTGCCATCTGCTGGAGATGGTATGTCTGTGGCTTAATGGACGCCTGCGAACCAACTGCCAATTTGGCCAATGAACAGGTCATTGCATTGCCGGAGGAGCCGGCGCCGGCGCCTAAAGACCCCACCCCGGAAATCCAGCCAGTTAACACTGAAACGACTTCCGATCAGCCAATAAACAAACCTTCCTCTCCCATAACCTCCGACCGAATGGATGAGGTTCAGGTGGTAACGACTTCGAACAAAGTGGTGATATACTACCCCTATAAATCGGCTAAAAAGGAGGAAAATGCTACTATTGATGCCTACCTTGAGAATCTGGCCACTCAACTTAAATCATCAGGAGGAAAGGTATCCATTACAGGACACACTGATTTTGTAGGGGAGCCTGACGAAAATTATCGTTTTGGCTTGCTCAGGGCAAATGGGATTCGTGATGTTTTGATTAAAAAGGGGGTATCACCAGCGCAAATCAAATGTAAATCTTCGGGTGATAAAAAGCCTGTTGCCACCAATGATACGCCATATGGCCGATATCAAAATCGGAGGGTTGAAATCCTTGTAAGCCAATAATTCAACCAATTTGCCATAACCGCCAACCATTTAATAACGGAATTATGTTTGAAAATAACCCTTTTGCAACGCATACAGTTGAAATTCTGATCATGCTTTTAGGCGCCTTTTTCATAGGCATGTGGCTGGGCTGGATCCTTTGGGGCCGCCTTAAGCAGGAACTTGACCGAATGAAAATCGACAACCAAAGTCTCCACGTTACACTGGACGCCCTGCGTCTGGAAATGGAAAGCCTGAAAACGCGCGCCACTGTCGCCGAATCAGATAATACCAACCTGAGTAATCAAATCAATAATCTGAACCGTGAGCTAACTTCGGCCAAAGAAAGATCCGCCTATCTGGACCAGGAGCTATCGGTTACGCAACAAAGAAACCGTCAGGTAGAAACTGAGTTAGGGCTATCCATCACTTCAGATACCATTTTGGCCGACGATATCCCATTGGAAATTCAGACCCTTACCACGGAAAAGCCTCTGGTTGAACCAACTGAAGGCATCACTTTTGAATCCTTTCTTCCCATTGAAGAAAAAATGGAATCAGTTGTCACGATAGATCACGAGCCGGCTGATGCCTCCATTGATGCTCCAACACCGGAACCACCAGCCCTCGAACTGCCATCCAGTCCGGTATTCAGCATTGAGCCCCTGGTAGTTCCTGATGCAAAACAGGCAAGAGGTAATCGCAATAAAACGGCTAAAAAA
>DLXL01000146.1:0-2345 GCA_003448025.1 Saprospirales bacterium
TACTTCATCCAGGTTGTTACTGCCTGCATATTGGAATCCCTTGCTTTGTTGACCGCCGCGGGCAGCGTATTCCCATTCTACTTCAGTAGGGAGGCGGTAGCCCTTGGCTTGAGGTGCCGGTTTAACGAGCCATTTGATATAATCATTTTCATTATGGTTACCATCATCTGGTACATCATCCCGGATGTCGTACGCCTTTTCTAAACCCATCGCTTCGCTAAGCCAGTTGCAATACGATACTGCTTCATACCAGGATATATGTACCATCGGATGATCACCGTTAATGCCCCAGGAGGGCGCTTTTTCTGCAAGTTGTTTTTCCTGGCCCTGTGCAAACAAGTACAAGCCGTATTTCCACCAGGTGGTGGGCACATTGGCTAACCGGAACGTACGCACCTCAGCCTGGCGCGCCTCTTCTTCTTCTCCTATCCGCAGGCTACCGCCAGGTATTTGTATCATTACGGTGTCTGTCGGCGCCAGGTATTTGTTACACAGATCGGCGTAGGTTCCGGGCGCAAGGGTTTGAAGCCATCGGCGTATTGCATGCTTGTCAAACTGAGAGGCCAGTAATCGCAGGTTTCCTTGCATTGCCTCTGCCATCAAATTATTCTCCAAACAAAGTGAAACGATTTTATCAACTTCCTTCTTCAAGCCACTTTCATTCCAAAAGAACATCAATTCCATTAAAAAAGGCTGCAACTCATCCCGGCGTATGCCTAATTGGATCATTTGCTGCAGGGTAGCCATGGCGGCAGGGTACTCCAGCCGGTAGATCTGTCCCGCCACATCCTTTTTCAGCGCATCAAAATACCCTTCGGAAGTTTCCTTCAATTTGGCTTCTGTTGCGGATTGATGGCGCTCGTGGATCACTCGGGCAAGCACGTCGTGTGAGAGCCGGGTAGCAGATTGTCCTTTACTGATTACCTCGGTGAGCAGGTAATGGTTTTTCAGTTCTTGTTGCAAACCGGTAAAAAAGGCGGCGTCGGATTTGAAATTTTCATCCACCGCAAACTCGGTATCTAAGCGTGTAGCAGAGGCCGGCTCATCCTGCACATAAAAATGCAGGAGTTGCATCAGCTTTTGGTCGTCTGCCTTACCGGTGCTGATTTTTTCCCGTATTTTCTGCAGGTAATGATCCAGTAAACTATCCTGGCGCTCTATCAGTCCCTCAATATTGGCAGCAGTAATAATTACAGAGCCATCCGGTTGGCCACAGCGTTGCCAGAGCATTTCCATATTCACCTGCAGCAGCGGCGCTACATGATAATGATCCCATCCTTTGTAGAGCCGGCCTGCAAGGTGCTTGCACAGTTCCGGCGGAGAAAATTGAAAATTGTAGTGTTTTTGAAGGTCCTGATTGCTTGCCACTCCGCTTATGGCCTCCAATACACCGGCCAAATCAAGCGGCTGCAAGGTGTTTTCGGCATCAAAAGGCAAGCGGGCGCTTTGTAATGCCTTTTCTATACGCGCCTTTTGCTCGCTTCTGAAACCAAGCAGGAATGTGTACTCCGAATGGTCCAGAAAAGCTTGCTGAAGCGCAGCGGCAAAAAGTTCCAACTCCTGGGGCAATCCTTCAATCCGGTCGGTAATGGCTTCTTCTACCTGATCTAATATGAGTAATTTTTTGCCGGCAGGGGCTGCGGCCACATCTGCTAACAATTGTTGTAACACGCCGGGAAGACCCTGGATTTTGTCTTCTTCCCGCCTGCGGTAAGCTACTGTCCAGTGGGCGCCTTCTATGCGCGGAATCAATCCTGCCTGAAGTAGCGACGATTTTCCGGTGCCGGAGTATCCATCTAACAAAATAATCCGCGCGGCAGGTTTATGGATCAGCTTGTAGCATAGATCGTAGATCTCCCGACTTCGCCCAAAAAAAATGCGGGTATCCTCCCGTGTAAAGGGCTTGAGTCCAACAAAAGGCACTTTGACATCTGGTAAAAGCTGCAGTTGGCGGGGCAACGGAAAATCCTGATCAAGCGGCGCCCGAAAAAGGTTGGGATCGGCAATGGGTTGGATATGAAGTCCGGCCGTTTCAGCTATTTGCTCAAATAGCTTTTGAAAGGCATCTATATTGGGATCGTTGAAAAATAATGGCTTGCCTTCGTTGGCAAGGTTGTAAACATCAAAGAGTGAACGGATGCTTTCTGGCAGTTTTGCATTAGCCGGTTTGATGGCGCCGTTAAGCAATATCGGGATGATAGGAATCTTGGCATCCAGTGCGATTTCTATTTCCTTTCGCACGGGATCGTCTTTCCGGAAATGCAGATCAGTGCGCTGGATATTCTCCGGGTCTTCCAATTGTATTTCATCCAAAGGGTGAGATATCCAGTTGGGTGGGATCAGTG
>DLXL01000146.1:2422-3350 GCA_003448025.1 Saprospirales bacterium
TGCAGGTCGGTACGTTTAATGTTTTGCGGGTCGTCCAATTTTGTTTCATCCAGCGGATGAGATATCCATTTGGGTGGGATCAGTGTCAGCATTACCCTGGCGTTCCGCACGGTCTGTTCAATTTCTTTCTTCCAAACATCGCCACCCCCCAGGGATCTTTCGTCCTGAAATACTTGCCCGGGAAAACGAAAAGACAACATCAGGTAGAGCAGTCGTGCTTCCTGAAGGCATATTTTTCGCCTATAATTGATAAAAATAGCGGGATTTTCGGCAGGCATTGGGTATAAACTGGCAATATCTTAAAGGCAAATGTATACATTTTTCCGCTACGGCTTTTTTGAAACCCCTCCTCCCCAATTTTTTGCATCTTCCCCGGCCCCTTCATTACCTTCACCCCCATAAACCAATTCCTCCACAACATGATCCGTCTCTTTTTACGCTCCCTGGCAGCCTTGCTTTTGTTTCAATCCGTGGCACTCGCCCAGCAAACGTTCCCGGTGGCCGCCCCGTCTGATGAACGCACCGGCCTGCACGCATTCACCAATGCTACCATTTATACCGATTATAAAACCCGCATCGAAGGAGCCACACTGCTCATCCGCGACGGGAAAGTGGTGGCCGCCGGATAGAACGTACCCGTGCCAAAAGACGCCGCCGTGCACGATTGTACCGGAAAAACCATTTATCCCTCCTTTATTGATCTCTACGCCACAGATTTTGGCCTAACCGTGCCGCAACGCCCTGAAGGCGGTGGCTTTGGCCGGTCGGCCCAACCATTGTCCAATAAAAAAGGCGCTTACAGCTGGAACCAGGCCCTGCGAACGGAGTATAACGCTGCCGCCGAATTTAGCACCGATGCTAAAGCTGCCGAGGAATGGCGTAAACTGGGCTTCGGCGCCCTGCTCACCCACCGCGCTGATGGGATTTC
>DLXL01000431.1 GCA_003448025.1 Saprospirales bacterium
AGTAGTCAATCACAAATTTTCTGAATACTTCTGCTTTGCGGTAATCTGCTACTACCATTTCCCCAACTGTAAGGGGCTTTTCTGCTATTTCCAGGGGGAATCTGGTTTGTTCTGAATAAGTCATGGGTGATTTTTTTTGAATGAGTCAATGGCCATTGTGAATCAGATTGATCCAACATGATTCATGGCAGGTAATTTTAAGGCAAAATTAATATTTAAGAGTATTTTATCTTTTATTATAATAAAGCTTTACAAAATATTGACAATCAAGTTTGTACACGAAACCAACCAATTGCCGGAAGGAAACCATTTGGTCATTTGCCCGACCAAATCAATATATCTCCACTGCGCTGTTTTGACAAATAAAAAACTAAAGTATATTTGCAGACAAAATACTCTTAATTCTTAAAACGAGTTACACGAATCACTTCCTCATGGAACAGACAGACAAAACGAACGGGAATGGTCGATATCTGAAAAAGAGTGTTGACTATTTAATGGACACCAAAAACTGGTGGGGACCACTCACCATCATCCTCATAATCAGCCTGGCCGGCGTAGGAATGATAGGGTATCAAACCTATTTTGAGGCACCGCCGGAAGCTGCATTTAAGGACGTTTCAGGAAACGTCGTCATGGAAAAATCTGCCATAAACAGAGGGCAGGAAGTTTTTCATAAATATGCGTTGATGGAATATGGGAGTTATTTTGGAGATGGCGCCCAGCGGGGTCCTGATTACACTGCAGAAGCACTGAACCTGACTGCCCGGTATATGACCGAATATCTGTCGCAGGAATATTTGAAAAAAAATGGCAGGCAGGCTACAGAGTCGGAAGTAAAGGTGATGGAAGAACAAACTAAAAAAGAACTCAAAACCAACCGATACCAAAAGCAGGAGGATGCTATAATACTATCAGAAGCACAAACCTTCGCGTTAGGAAAGGTCCGCGAATATTACCTGAGTTTATTTATAGACCACAACACCGATAAGGCTTTTCCGCCTCCCGGCTACATCAGCAACCGGCAGGAAGTAACGGATCTTGCCGATTTCTTCTTCTGGGGCGCCTGGGTTTGTGCCGTGGAACGCCCCGGCTCCAGCTTTAGTTATACGCATAATTGGCCCTATGATCCACAAGCTGGCAACACACCCACGGCTCCGGTTATTTTGTGGAGTGTCTTGGGCATGCTCGGTTTCGTATTAGGCTGTGGCATTGTACTTTACTTTATCGGTCAATACAATCAATTACCGAACAAGTTTTTCACCCCTCCCAAAAAAGATCTTCTGACTATTGACAAGGTAAACCGTTTTACGCCAACTCCTACCCAAAGAGCCACCTACAAGTTTTTTGCCGTGGCAGCCGTTTTGTTCCTGCTTCAGGTGAGCAGCGGGATCATTACCCTCAACGATTTTATCAACTTCTTTGGGTATGCAGGCATCCATATTTCCGGTGAAATCCCGGTTACGCTTTCCAGAAGCTGGCACATCATGTTATCACTGTACTGGATTTCGACCTGTTGGATAGCCTCCTCCATTTTTATCCTGCCTGTTTTAGCCAAACAGGAAATCCCCGGCCAATTAATACTGGTCAACACCCTTTTCTGGATGTTGTTCCTGCTTGTAGGCGGGTCGCTCACGGGCATGGTACTGGGCCCACTCGGTTTACTTGGCGAATGGTGGAACCTGCTGGGGCATCAGGGTTGGGAATATGTTGACTTCGGGAAACTGTATCAGGGATTGCTCATGGTGATTTTTGTGCTGTGGGGAGTGGTAGTATATCGGGGCTTGCGCCCTACCTTTTTGAAAAAAGAAACCTGGACCCTGCCTAAATGGATCCTGTATTCGGTTATCGGCATTCCCCTGTTGTTTCTGAGCGGATTTGTAGCCACTCCCAAGACCAATTTTGTGATTGCAGATTTCTGGCGCTGGATGGTCATTCATATGTGGGTAGAAGCATTTTTTGAAGTCTTCATTACCGTTATTGTCAGTTACCTGCTTGTCCTAATGGGATTGGTGAGCCGGCAGGCTGCTATTCGTGTGGTATATTTTGCAACCTTATTATTTTTAGGCACAGGACTCCTGGGCATATCCCACAACTTCTACTGGAATGCCAAACCAGTGGCTACCATGGCTTTGGGAAGTATTTTCTCTACCCTTCAGTTTATCCCCCTGATATTGCTTACCGTGGAGGCATGGCGATTTAAAAACATGCCCAAAATAGCCGTGGGAGATGTAGAACAGAAAGATTTGGGGGCAAATTTTGCCTTCCCTGAGGTTTTTCTGTTCCTGGTAGCGGTCAATTTCTGGAATTTCTTCGGCGCCGGTGTGATGGGTATTATTGTAAACTTACCCATCATGAACTACTTCGAACACGGCACTTACCTGACCATCAACCATGCCCACGCAGCGTTGATGGGCGTATATGGCAATGTCTCGTTGGCTGCCATGTTGTTCGCCTCCAAAATGATTCTTAAATCCAATTTCTGGAATACTAAAACCATCCGAACCGTATTTTGGTCTATCAACGCCGGCTTGATGCTGATGGTCATTCTGGATTTGTTTCCTGCCGGAGCTATCCAATTCAAGGCCGTTGTAGAAAAAGGTTTGTGGTATGGCCGTTCTGCAGCATTCATACAAAATGGAACATTCGAAACCCTGACCTGGCTGAGAGGTATTGGCGCCACCCTGTTTTTCGTGGGTGGAACTATTCCATTGGCCTGGTTTATGGTTACTCGGATGAAATCACTTAAGAACGCCGAAAAAAATATCCATCCGGAGTTCATGGATCAGGATTCAGAGCACCCTGAAGAAGTAAGCGCCCATTCCTGAACGATGTATATTTGCCCAAAATACCAGGGAACAAACATGCGTGTTATCTCAAAATCTGGTGAATACGGGCTTCGCGCCTTACTTCACATGGCTTCAAATCAGGATAATGAAAGATTTTTCAACATTCGGGAAATGTCGGATGAGTTGGATATCTCCTTTCATTTCCTAACCAAAATCCTGCAGGTGCTCACTCAAAAGGGTATTCTACAGTCCTACAGGGGTCCTAATGGCGGAGTTGGATTTTTGAAAAGTGCGGAAGAGATCACCCTGGCAGAGCTCGTTCGGGCCCTTGAAGGCGATGATTTTTTTGATAAATGCCTGCTTGGATTGCCTGGCTGTGGAGAACGGCAGCCTTGTCCCATGCACGCCTATTGGATGGGCATTCGAAATAACCTGAAAGATGAATTTGAAACAACGTCCCTGGCAGATCTGGGGAAAAATACCAGGTTGCAACATCTCAGACTGATTGCCTGATTCGATTCATGAAGGCTTTAAATAGTACGATGGGCAGCAGCAATGTTGCCCATTTTTTTGTAAAAATTATCACCCGGAGAGGCCTCTATATTCCCTATATTTGCTCATAAACCAAGACAACTATGCCTACCCGTACCGACTCAAGCAATAGCCCAGCCGTTGACCCCCAAAAAAAGGCTTTTACCCATGAAGAAGCCCTTAACGCAGCCATCTCGTATTTCGAAGGAGATACCCTTGCAGCAGGTGTATGGCTGAATAAATATGCGCTGAAAGATTCCTTCGGCCGGATCTACGAACGCAGCCCGAAAGAAATGCACCTGCGCATTGCTGCCGAAATCCTGCGCATAGAAAACAAATATCCTGACCCTCTTAGCGAAAAAGAAATATTGAATCTGCTGGAACGATTTCGGTATCTGGTACCTCAGGGTAGCCCAATGGCCGGTATCGGAAACCCATATCAAGTGGTTTCCCTGTCAAACTGTTTTGTGATTGGTGTGGAAGGGAATGCTGACTCTTACGGCGGAATCATGAAAATTGACGAGGAACAGGTGCAACTCATGAAGCGCCGTGGCGGGGTAGGTCATGATCTCTCTCATTTGCGTCCCAGTGGATTGCCTGTTATGAACAGCGCCCTGACCAGCACCGGAATTCTGCCATTCATGGAACGCTACTCCAATTCTACCCGCGAAGTGGCGCAGGATGGTCGCAGGGGTGCTCTGATGCTTACATTGTCGGTTCGCCACCCGGATGCTGAACAATTTGTGGATGCCAAGCTGGACCATACCAAGGTTACCGGCGCCAATATTTCGCTCCGCATAGACGATGCGTTCATGAAAGCTGCTGTGAGCGGTGAGCCTTACCGGCAACAATTCCCTGTAAACAGCAAGAATCCTTCCTTTGAAACCAGTATTGACGCCGCACTTCTCTGGAAAAAAATTGTTCACAACGCCTGGAAAAGTGCCGAACCCGGCGTTTTGTTCTGGGATACTGTGGAGCGGGAATCTGTGCCGGATTGCTATGCAGATCTTGGTTTTCACACCATTTCCACCAACCCATGTGGGGAAATCCCACTTTGCCCCTATGATAGCTGTCGGTTGCTGGCGATCAATCTGTTGAGTTATGTTGACCATCCTTATACTCCGCAGGCAAGTTTTAACACTGAATTGTTCCAGCAACATGCGCAATATGCCCAAAGGGTTATGGACGATATTATTGATCTGGAACTGGAAAAGATAGAAGCCATCCTGGATAAAATCGGTCATGATCCTGAAAACCCCGAAATCAAACAAACCGAACGTCAACTTTGGTTGAAAATTCGGGAAAAATGCATCAAAGGCCGACGTACCGGGATTGGAATCACTGCTGAAGGAGATATGCTGGCGGCACTGGGCATTCAATATGGCTCACCGGAATCCTTGGATTTTTGTGAAAACCTGCACCAAATGCTCGCTTTGAACGTTTACCGGGGCTCAGTGGAATTAGCCAGACAACGAGGTGCATTCCCTATTTACAGCGCTGAACGGGAAGCACAAAACCCATTTATTCAACGACTTAAGTCCGCTGACCCAACCTTATATGAGGATATGATCCGGCATGGTCGTCGCAATATCGCACTGCTGACGATTGCTCCTACCGGAACGACCAGTTTGATGACGCAAACCACTTCAGGTCTGGAACCCGTATTCCGAATATCCTATCAAAGAAGGCGCAAAGTCAATCCTAACGATAAAAACGTCAAAATCACCTTTGTGGACGACACCGGCGACTCCTGGGAAGATTACCATGTATTTCACCCACCGTTTATGCATTGGCTGAAAGTCAAAGGTTACGACCCTGCAGAGGTGCAAACACTTCCGGAGGAGGAGCTGGCAGAAATCATTGCGAAATCTCCCTGGTATGGCGCGAGTGCCGCTGATGTGGACTGGATTAATAAAGTACACCTGCAGGGCAGGGTACAGAAGTGGGTGGACCACAGCATTAGCGTCACGGTCAATGTTCCGGAAGAGGCAACCGAAGAGCTGATCGAAAAGATTTATCTCACCGGCTGGCAATCCGGCTGCAAAGGCATGACGGTATATCGGGAAGGCTCCCGCGACGGCGTGTTGATAAGCAATAAAAAAGAAGAGCCCAAAGTCATTTTTACGGAAACCGTAGCGCCCAAACGCCCGCAAACACTTGATGCCACCGTGGTCAGTTTTATGAACAACGACGAGCGCTGGGTAGCAGTCATTG
>DLXL01000320.1:0-5752 GCA_003448025.1 Saprospirales bacterium
ACACCCAAACACCCAAACACTCAAACACTCAAACACCCAAACCAACCTATCCAAGCTGCTTGCCTCCAAAGATAGACTCCACAAAGGCTCGCTTATTGAAGATCTGAAGTTTATCTATGCTTTCTCCTACACCTATGTACCGGATAGGGATTTTAAACTGATCGCTGATACTAATGGCAACACCTCCCTTTGCGGTTCCGTCGAGTTTGGTGAGTGCCAGGCAGGTGATCGGGGCCACTTCGGTAAATTGTTTGGCTTGCTCCTGGGCATTTTGGCCGGTGCTGGCATCTAATACCAGGAGGACATCATGCGGAGCTCCTGGCAGATTTTTCTCAATACTACGGTGGATCTTACCCAATTCCAGCATCAAATGGCTTTTGTTATGCAAACGCCCCGCAGTATCGATGATGGCCACATCGCATTGGTTGTCAACTGCATATTTAGTGGCCTCAAAAGCAACAGCTGCCGGATCGGCCTGCATGCCTTTGGAATAAAAATCACAGCCTACACGGTCTGCCCAGATTTTGAGTTGATCCACGGCTGCTGCCCGGAAGGTATCTGCTGCGCCCAATACAACCTTATAGCCACGTTGTTTGAGCTGATAAGCCAACTTTCCAATAGTAGTGGTTTTGCCCACTCCATTCACTCCAATCACCAACAGTACATAGGGGCGCTTACCTGCCGGCGGATCAAAATCCTCTACATCACTGGTGTTGTTCTCCGCAAGGAGGTCAACGATCTCGTCCCTAAGGATTTCATTTAACTCAGCAGCATTCACGTATTTATCGCGACTTGCCCGGTTTTCAATTCGTTCAATGATTTTAATAGCGGTATCAAGGCCTACATCGCTTGAGATCAGAATGCTTTCCAATTCATCCAGTACCTCTATATCTATCGTGCTTTTGCCTGCAATAGCCCGGTTAATCTTTCCAAAGAGGCCTTCCTTGGTTTTTTCAAGTCCTTTATCAAGGTCTTCTTTCTTGTCTTTGCTAAAAAATTTGTCAAAAAAGCCCATTATTCAGGGGTTAAACGTTTATGATTTTTGGACACGACCTCACTTCCAGGTCTCTCCATGAGTGCGCTTAAGCGCGTCCATGAGGTTAACTTTTTGACGCCTGGACACTTCAATACTGTCGCCATTTTCCATGATAAGAAATCCACCTTCACCTTTGATGTAGGTCTTCATGAAGTTCATATTCACGATATGCTTCTTGTGTACCCGAACGAAATTGAAACCATTCAGGGCATCTTCATAAGCTTTTATGGTTCGGCTGGCTGTTATCCGGTTTCCGCCATTCAGTAAAAAATGTGTATAATTGTTCTCAGCCTCCAGTCGTGTGATATCGGATAAGCGAACGAAATGAACGCCATCCATAGCTGAAATGCCGATTTTGTTAAAGGCATTGGGCGCATTTGGGTTGTAGGTTTGCTGAAGTACTTCCAGTCGCGCCTTGGTTTCTGTGTTGCGTGGCTTAATTCGACTAACGGCTCTTATTAATTCTTCCCGTTCAATGGGTTTGGTTACATAATCAATGGCTGCAAACTCAAATGCCCGAATGGCATATTTATCATAAGCAGTAACAAAAATGATGTCAAATGGTACTTCTTCCAGTTGTTGGAGTGACTGGAAGACCAGGCCGTCTGGCAGGCTTATGTCCAGAAAGGCAACATCAAATCGGTTGTCGCGGTCATCAGCCAATCGGAGTAAATCGGCGTTAGACCCGCCTTCTGCTACAACATCCACCTCCGGGCAACACATGCGCAGGAGATTTTTCAGGTTTTCAAGGCCTTCGGGTTCGTCTTCGATAATAAGTGCGCGTGTAACCATGGTAATAGGCGGTTGATCGTTAATCGATAATGAGGGAGTGAAAGGTAGATTATTTGTTTAGGTTAGCGCAAAAATCTGCTTTTTATTTTAAAAGACAGCATATAGAATGAGCGAGTACCAAAAAAAGAGCCTGTCAAAGTTCAAAAAACTTTGACAGGCTTGAAAACATCGGAATTAATCTGGTTTTGACCAAATCAAATCAATACTCCCTGATCTTCAATCTGGAACCAAATCTAACCTGATCTACGTTGTTTAGTTTTTTCAGACTCTCTACAGAAGTAGCATATTGCCGGGCAATATCTTCCAGCGATTCATTTCTGCGCACGGTATGATATTGATATTGTTTGGGCTGAGTAGTTTGCTCCTCCTGGGGCGCCAGAGCACTTTGTTGCCCGCTCCCCGGGTTGGTTTTCCCATTGGGGCTGGAGGAGGATTTGGAGGGTGCAGCGGGTTTTGCGGCAGGGGTAGTGGTCATTGGTGCTTCAATTCGAAGGCCGGAGTGTTTTTGAATATACACCGGGCGATACAACTTGATCAATTGACCAGGTTGTACGAAATTGGATTCCATATCATTCCACGACTTGATCTGAACACCAGACAAGCCCAGACGAGCTGCAAACTGATCTACGTGTTCCATATTTTGTGGTTTGGCTTTACTGATCCAGTATCTGCCATCGCCATTATCTGCACTGGTATATTTTTCAATGCTTTCAAGTTTATACTTTCGGGCACTGCTTACAGAATTCAGATAACGAATGAATGCTGGCATAACCCGTTCTGGAACAATGACATAGTGGCCGTCTGTTGTAGGTGGAACATAATCCCGCTTAAAACCGGGGTTAAGATCCTTAATCACTTCATAAGCGATTCCCGTAGCATCAGCTATATCGCGGAAAGAGATCCCTTCATACACATTCACGTAATCTGTCAGTTGAAGATCCAGATCCGGATCGTTAGGCATAAGGCCATGCAGATGAAAATAGTTGCAGATGTAGGTAGCTGCAATAAACGCAGGCACATAGTTGCGGGTTTCAGCTGGAAGATATCGCTGGATGCTCCAGAAATTTCTGCTTCCTGCGCGGCGAATAGCTGAATTCACACGACCGGATCCGCTGTTATAAGCTGCCAGGGCAAGCGCCCAGTCATCAAAATGATTGTAAAGGTCGCGCAGGTGGCGTGCAGCAGCATCAGTACTCTTCACCGGATTGCTGCGGTCCTCTACGGCGCTGTTTGTTTTGAGTCCGTACTCACTGCCAGTACTTGGCATGAATTGCCATAAACCAGTGGCGCCTACCCGAGAAACCGCTTTTGGGTTCAAGGCTGATTCAACCACGGAAAGGAATTTAAGATCTTCCGGAACGCCGTATTCCCGCATTTTAGCTTCGTAAAGTGGGAAGTATGTCAGGCGTTTTCCCAGCATATTGCGCGATTTTTCGGTTTGTGACTGTACGTAGGTAAAGATGTACCCTTTTACTACAGCGGTGGCGCGCAAATCCAGACAACTGGTGAGTTCACCCAGCCTTTCCTTTAAAATTTCATCTGTGATGACGATGGAAGTCCCTCCTTTGGCCACCAGGATATCTGATGTGTCTGCCGGTTCTTCAAGGTCTGACAACTGAACAACTTCTTCTTTTTGTGCGAATGCTGCCACTTGGGTCAACACAATTAAGGCGAACGTCAGCCAATACGATACGGTCTTGTTTAACTGCATGGTTTGTTCAACTTCTTTACGGTTTACAATAAGTAAGAGCGTTTTTAGAAAAAAACCTCTGTCTCAGGGCAGAGCCCCGAAATCCATGAACTTAAATTTGGTTGAGCTGGAAGAAAAACAGGCAAAAAAGGCCTGATAACCGGTCTGTTACTCTGCGTGTAAGAGGTGGTCAAACGACCAATGGAATAAAATAGTTGTAATGGGAGGGCAAAAATCTTACACAATTTTCACGTTTTACACACTTGAGGTGTTAAAATTACAATTCATTAAGGATTTAATCATGTGAACTATAATTTTGCTTCCAGTACTATGCAGTTTAATAGTTTATAGTTTATGGTATATATAGAATTTTTCCAGACGTTTGATCTGTTTTCCAATAGTATATACCGGCATTTTTAAATAATGCAGATTCGAGGTGGGCAACTTCTTTTGGGAGCATTATTTTGCGCCAAATGGGTCTGCCTAAAGCATCCAGGATCTCTAACAGCCCACCTTGCTGAGATTGGAACCAGAAGCCATCCTTACCGAAAGGATTTGGATAAGCCAGATCGATGCTTTGTGTAACCTGATTCAATACAGGTAAAAGGGCAACTCCAGTTGATGTGTAAGCAAGTGAAGTAGTGGGTTGGTTACCCAATGTAAGAATAGGTGGCTGCTGGGCAGCCAGGAGGGAATGGAAAACCAGCTTAAAAAGGGGCAATGGCTCATGATTTGATCCAGGGGTAGCCGAGCCGTGAGCAACACTGATCCATCCGTCCTGCAGCTTGCTCAAGCCAAAATGATCCTCAGTTAGTTCTTGCCAGATAGGTTGGATTAACTCCAGTTGCCATTGTAAAGGATCAAATCCAAGAGAGGTTTGAAATGCACTGAAATCAGGCTGAGTTGCCCATAACGTTGCAATCCAGGTTTCTCCATTTTGTAACCATTCCACTTGTATTGGCCATGGCTTGTCCGTTCGTTCTTCTCCAATACCTGAAAAGCCGGGAATAGCAGAGTTGTTTACATCGCCTACTTTTAGACCGGTAAAATTCAGGTTGGATAAAGGACTAGTTAGCACCTGTACATCCAGCGTTTCCGGAAACCCCCATTGGAAAGGATTCATGGGGTTCAGAAAAGTATGTTCATCCGGGATGAATCTCCAGGAGGTGTTATTGGCAAAGGCTGTATCAATCCCCAGAATTAATTTCCGCAATTGAACAATGTCGAAAGTGGTAATACTTCCAGAGCGGTTGGCATCTGCTGCGATGATCTTGTACGGACTGTTCAGAGGTTCAAGGGCCAGGATATGTTTGGAAATCAACACTAAATCATAGGTGGTTAATCCATTTAACGGGTTGTCGTTGCGCACGGGCGTTAGGGTATAGGCTGTACACCCAGGTACATTGTTGGCTGAAAACAAGCCGTTTGGATTGCTTAATACATTCTGAACCGTTACCGCTTCTATGCCTGCACCCATTTCATCCCGGATGTTACCTGATAGGGAAACATTTACAGGCTGTTGTTGCACAAAAATGGAGTCCAGCGGAAATGTCCATATCCCACGGGCAAATGTGGCAGCAACCAATTCTTTTTTAACAGGGTTATGTGTAAAATCAAATACCGGAAGATAGGGCATATTGCCTCCCAGTCTGCTCCAAAAATCACCTCCATTGGTGGTGTAATACACTCCGGCATCTGTAGCTGCTATCAGTACCTCATCGGAGTATCCGGGCAACACAAACAGGTCATTCACAGGTACCTGGGGTAAATCAGAGCTGATATTGTGCCAGGTATTACCATTGTCGTCAGACCGGTGTATGTGTGGAATATTTTCATTGTCGCGGAACCCGGAATGGGTAACGAAGATCCGGTTACTCAGGGTTGGCGAGTAATGCACAGAGGTAACATAGCGTAATGGCAGGCCGGGCGAGATATCCGCCCAGTTACCATTGGCATCCCTGCGCCATACATTTCCGTCAGAAGTTCCTGCTACCAGTTTGTTGGGGGTCACAGGCGATTCATTCAGGCAGGAAACGGTGTGGAAACGGGGATCCAGGATGAGCCCTTTGGTCAGATCTCCGGAAACGGGTCCCCAGCCGGTACCCTGATCTTTGGCATATGCCCGAAAGGTGGCTGCGTAAAGCCGGTTTGGGGTATGACTGCTCATAAAGAAAGGCGTATCCCAGTTGGTTCGATCAGAGGTTCCAAGTGCCCGGTTGCCGAATTGCCAGGAG
>DLXL01000320.1:5861-13956 GCA_003448025.1 Saprospirales bacterium
TCGGTTGCCGAATTGCCAGGAGTCGCCACCATCAAAGGTTTCATGAATGGTTCCGTTTTGAATTTCTACCCAGTAATGCTCCGGGTCGGCAGGGTCAAATGCGCAACTGAATCCATCCGCAGGGAAAAGTTGAACCCATCCGTTAATATTCAAACTGTTGCCTTTTTGAATGCCGTTATCCTGTGCTCCGGCAAAATATTTATCCGGTTCATGTGGATTATAGGTGGTGCGGTAAAACTGAGTGGTAGGCAGGTTTTTGGATTTTGTCCAGGATTGCTGCCCATCATTCCGATACACCCCTCCATCATTGGACCAATACCTCCGTCCGCTTGGCGTAAATACCAGATCATGGCTGTCGGCATGTCCGCCGGCAGCAATAGACCAACCTGAGCCGTTTATAGCTTTGCGCCACAGGTGGATACCATGGAAATACAAATCTTCGTCGTTCGTTGGGTTTACATGGATTTTGCCAAAGTACCAGCCAAAATCAGCGCAGGCATCTTCTAATTGAAGGATATTGAGGGAGGTCCAGGTTGTACCTCCATTGGTGGTTTTGTAAAGTCCGCCCGGCGTGTTCAGACTATCAATATAAACTGCATAAACTTTGTTGGGATCCGTTTGGGAAATGGCCAATCCGGTCCGGCCCATCACGCCTGTAGGAAGTCCTCCTTCCAGTTGAGCCCAGGTATTTCCACCATCTGTACTTTTGTACACTTTAGCATTCTGTCCGTATACAACCGATTCAAAATTATTCCGAATGCGATCCCAAAAAGAGGCATAAAGGATGTCGGGGTTTGCCACCGACATCACCAGGTCGCTGGCCCCTGTTTGGTTACTTTCAAATAAAACTTGTGTCCAGGTGTTGCCGCCATCCGTGCTTTTGTATAGTCCCCGGTTATTGTCCCTTACATAGGGGTTTCCCATAGTGGCGGCCCATATAATATCCGGATTGGAAGGGTGTATCAATACCTTTGAAATAATTCCGGTCGGACCATTTGGGAGATGTAGCCAGGTTTCTCCGGCATCTATACTTTTATAAATCCCGTTTCCGTTGAACACCAGAGAGGGCATGTTTGGATCGCCGGTACCTGCAAAAACCAGATTGGGATTGGTAGGGGCAAAAGCAATATCTCCGATGCTCAATTCAGGATTGTCGTCGAATACCGGATACCAGTTTACAGCGCCATCTGTTGATTTAAACAAGCCTCCACCTGAAAAGCCGGCCAACAGGGTGTTTTCATCTCCTGGTTTCACGGCCATGGCATTGCATCGTCCGGCAACATTCATCGGGCCCTGATTCGTCCAGTTAGTCAGGTTACTTCCGCAACCGCCACTGCCGCGTCGTTGAGCAGTCTCCACTGTGCGGGTTTGCTGCATCACCTTGCGCCATCCCTGCCAGTCAAAATCCGGATCAGGATAGGATCGCTGGAAAGCAAACATATCGCTAGGCTGCGCTTTTTCGCTTAAACTGTCTCTTTTGGACAGCATATTGGTGCCACAGGAATACAGCAGGATGCTGGAAAGTAAAAGCAGTAGCGATCGATTCATGGTTGTATCGGTTTAGACGAGACTATTCGCAGCCAAAATTAAGCCAAATTATACGAATGGACGCGTACTGTCTCATTAAAATGGAACCCGCTTTACAACGCAAGGTTGCAAAGCGGGTTCATTAGATAATCAAGAAAAGAATGGGTGGATTATTATCGCACCACTGATAATTTTCGTACAAATACCTGATCCGCCACTCGAACGGAAACCGTGTATAAGCCGGCAGGACTTGTACTAAGGTCTATGAACTGATTAATCTGATCTCCCTGGAGATTCGCTGAAGCCCAGATCAGTTGTCCGGTAATGGCATGTACTTCAATCCTTACATCGTTTTCAGATTGATGCAAACGTAGGCTGAGTTGTGTTATGCCTTCCGTTGGATTGGGCGACAGTTGAAACTGCGACAACCATTGAGCTTCCTGAGTATTGACCATCGCATTGACCACCGCAGTTCCGGTGCTGGTGCAGCCTGACAATACATCTACTACTGTTACGGTATAAGATCCGGCTCCCAGGTTGGTCAGATCCTGGGTAGTAGCGCTATTATTCCAAAGATAGACGAATTGTCCATTCCCTCCACTCACCGTAAGGTTCACAGAGCCATCCTGTGCGTTAGAGGAAGAGGCATCAGTTATAGAAAAGGTTAGTGCAATGGAAGGAGTTTGGTTTACTGTTGCGGAGGCTGTTTGAGTGCATCCTGCAGCATCTGTAACCGTTAAACTGATCAACCCTCCTCCGGGGAAAGAGGTACAGCTGGCATTGGTGTTGTTAGACCATTGGTATGTATATGGAGGGGCGCCACCTGTTACGGTTGCACAAACGTTTTCAAGTCCGGTACAATTCAATAGTCCGGAAAAACTAATGGACATAAGCGGTGGAATAACAATCGCCTGAGTACTGGAAACGCTGCATCCGCCAGCATCGGTAACGGTTACCCCAATGGTGCCTGAAGTGCCGATTTGTGCACATGGCAGGGTGTTGCCGTTTGACCATTGTACATTGTAGGGTGGAGTGCCTCCGTCAATATCCAGACAAACCTCTGCAACCACGTCGCATGCGAGTATCTGAACAGAGGGGGCAACGACCAAAGGTGGCGCCTGAGTCACTTCCACGATATCGGAAGCCAAACAAGCCCCGATAGAAATAGTTACAGAATAGATGCCTGGAGTGGAAACGGTGGGCATAGGTTGGGTGGAGACGAAGCCATCAGGGCCTGACCACAGGTAGGTGGCGCCCGGGGTGTTATTTCCGCTTTGTAACAGCACACTTGAATTAATGCAATTCAATTCCCCACTGGCAGAGGCGTTTACCACAGGTAGACTGCCATCGCTGGTTACCACAGTCTGGTCCTGAGCGGTACATCCATTGGCGGTATTGGTTGCCGTTAAGGTGTAGGTTCCTACCTGTGTAACCACCGGATTGGGTGAAGCAGATATAAATCCGTCCGGACCGGTCCATAAGAGGGCGCCGCTGCCGCTTCCATTTAGTTGAGCGGAAGGTGCACTGCAAGTAATTACGGCATCCAGCCCCGCATTTACCGTTGGCTGAGTTATATCTTCAGTGATCAACAACGGTACATCGCTGGAGCAGCCATTGAGAATTGATTTTACGGTTACCGTGTAGGTGCCAGGGGCACAAATATCAAAGGCTGTGCCTGGTGGGATCAGTATTCCACCTATGTAGATTTCTAATCCTGGCAGATTGGGCGCTGTAAAGGAATAGCAGGTGTTAGCACAGGTGAGTGGAGGCACTGGTGGAAAGCTGATGATCGGCACAACGGTATCTTCTAATACAATGGCTACATCTGAAGCGGTGCAACCATTATCGGCGCGGGTAACCACAACCGTATATGGACCGGCACAGGTAGCGGTGTTAGGGTCGCCAGCGACCAAACATGGGCCACTCCATTGTACGCTGCTGTTAGCAGGCGACCAGGTGGCGCTCAATGGTACGCTTGGCGTGTTGCAGGTAATCAGCACATCTTGTGCAGTAACTGTTGGTGCAGCGGTGTTTTCTTCTACAATGGTGCTGACCGAACTCGTGCAGCCATTACCTGTATTGGTAATAGTTACGGTGTATACACCGGCACAGGTGGCTGTTGCGTTACCGCTGAGGCAAGGACCTGACCAAACGAAGGATGGATTGGGTATATTGGTAGTGCCAATCAGGGCAGCATCCAGTTTGACGCAAGTGATTGGTCCATTGTTGGAAGCAGATGCGTTGGGAGGAGCATTATCCAGATTTACGGCTACCTGAGTATTGCCAATACATCCATTGGTAGAGGAAGTAGCCGTAATCAGATAGGCGCCTACTTGTGTTACGGTAGCTTGAAAGCCTTGTACAAAAAAGCCATTCGGGCCGGAAATCGTGCAGGAGGAAAGTCCGGCAGGAGAAACGGTGATAATGGCGCTTGTGTTGACACAGGTGATATTATTGCTAACCGTAGCGGCAATAGAGGGAGCGGAGTAATCGCCAACAACGGTAGCGGATGCGGTGCTGAAACATCCGGCGGCATCTGTGGCCGTTACGGTGTACACACCGGGATTCGTTACGGTGGGATTTTGCAGGTTACTGCTGAAGTTGCCCGGCCCTGACCAGTTCCAGATGTTGATTGGACCGGGGGTTGCACTGGCTGCCAGTACAATATTATTCACAGCGCATGTCAGCGAACCGCCACTCGCATTTACGGTGGGCCCACCTGCACCTGTAAAGACAATAGAGCCAAGCACGCCGGTGGCATTATTCGCATAAGTGCCGCCTCCGGGGTTGGTTACATTCTTAATAGCCCGAACCTGGTAATACAAGGTGTCAAGCAAAGGGTTATTGTCGGTATAAGAAGTTGCGGTGATTGGGGTGGTGGTCAGTCGGGTATATAAGCCATTGGGGGATAAAGCACGATACACGTGATATCCACTCACCACATCTGCAGAGGCAGTCCAGTTGAGCACTACTGTTTTGCAGGTTGGAGCGGTAAGCACCAGATCTTTTGCCGGTTTCACCACATTGGCGCGGAGGGTGGGGTCGCCCAGCAGGGCTACATGCGCACCGCTTTCGCCGAATGAACCATAGTAGCCATTATTAAACTGTGCATTCATGGTTTCCCAAATGACATAACCAATGGTTTCTCCGGATGCCATGGCATGATAAAAATGGTGTGGACGTCCGGCCCAGGTGCAGGTAAGAATACCACCTCTTGAAGCGAGGGCAGAAGGCATAAATGGGTTGGTTTCAAAATCCCAGTCGCCGAAATAGGATCCAAACAGACTGGTGAAGACCATGTTTACAGAATCTGTTGCAAAGTCGGCACTCGAGCCTACTCCACCGGCGCCATTATAGTTTCCTCCACCGCATCCATAGCCCATGAGGTAGGATTGAGGATTTGAATCTAAAAAGAAGTCGGCATTGATAACGTTTGCTTCTCCTACCAAAGGATAGGCGTTCCTGTATCCATTGGCTGCAAAAGCCTCCCCGCCAAAATATCCGAAATTATCGTCCACCAGGGCTTTGTTCTCCACCTGATATTCACCGGTACGCCATTTATGGTTCTTTTGCAGGTATCGCTTAAGCAATGCGGTTTGGTTTGGGGCGCCGAAGGCTGCTGCATCAATACGCCTGAAGTCGATCCGGCCCACCTGAAGTTCTACTGCAGAGGGTATGAAGTTTTGGTCGAATTTGCCATCTCCGGGAATATTGTCGTTCGCATTTCTGTTAGGTACAACATTGTTCACGGTAGCATCTGTCCAAACACCATTTACATCCGCATAATAGGAATCTGCCGGCCAGGCGCCCTCATGGTCAGGCACGTGCCCATCCCAGGCTGCATTGCCGGAGTAAGGAATAGGAATATTGCCTATCAGGAGTACGGATTTGGTATTGGTTACATCGGCGTTATAGGCGGTAACGATTTGTGTTTTGATGGATTGAACCGTTGCGCTTGCGTTTACCACGAATGGGATTGGCCACCAGCCATCGCCGCGCATATCATTATATAATTGTGCCAATTCTGTGGAGGCTCCTGCAGCGGAAACAGAATCCACGAAAACAAGAACCTTTCCACGGAAATTTACCGGATTGGCATTTACCGCTACATGTACGTACCCAAAGGCATTCAAATTATTTATAACTCTTTGAATGACATATTCATAGATCTGCCCATTCGCTACACCGATATCGGTAATAGTGGTCAGATTCGAGTTAGTAAGGTTAATCAACTGTTGCCAGTTGTTGCCTGCCTGGCCTTTGGTTCGGCGCAGGATGAGCAGGTTGGCGCCACCGGGGTTGGGCCAGGTGAGGGTAATACTGGTTGGGCCGGTGTTAAGGGTTGCAGTCATCGGCACCGTGATGTCTTTGGATGTTTGAGCGGACAGGCCACTCAGGCAAAGCATCAGAAATAGCAAGGTAATGATAGGCCTCATGAGAACGCTTTAGGTTTTGAAATTGTTGGCAGGGAACACCAGCCTTCAGGTGGTGAATGAGCCAGCAAGATTCAAAAAAAGCGGGAAAAAGCTGCCTGTTTTTGCAAAAGAATTTTACAGGCCTAAAACGTCGCTCATGCGGAATACGCCACGCTTGTGTTGCAACCATTCAGCGGCCAAAAGTGCGCCTGATGCAAATCCTGTTCTGGAATGAGCTTTGTGTTCGATGGAGATTTCATCAATGGCGCTCTGCCATAATATTTGATGGGTTCCAGGCACCTCCCCCTCCCGAAGAGCGGTAATGGGCAGTTGTTCAGGCAGGCACTTAGCCGGTAAAAGTTGCCAGGATTGGTATCGGTCAGCAGCAGCAATGACATCGTTGGCAATGGTGATGGCTGTGCCGGATGGAGCATCCAGTTTATGGATATGGTGGATTTCAGTTAGCGAGGCCGCATACTCAGGCCGTTTCGCCATCAACTGGGCCAAAAATTGGTTAACTGCAAAAAACAAATTAACGCCAACACTAAAATTGGAGGCCCAAAGCATCGAACCATTGGTTTGCCGGCAAAACGCTTCCGCTTCCGGCAGCTGCTCCTGCCAGCCTGTTGTGCCACTAACTACAGGCACTCCAGCTTCCAGACAAAGCATTACGTGCTTAAAAGCTGCTTCCGGGCGGGTAAATTCAATGACAACATCTGCCTGACGAATGGTTTCGGGAGTGAGCGCTGCAAGTTCCTTGCTGCCTATTCGCCAAACCACTTCTATAGATCGGGCTGTGGCAATTTCATCAATCGCCTTGCCCATTTTGCCATAACCGAGTAAGCCAATCTTCATATAACGCTATCAAGTTTTGTCAGGAAAAAAGTATAACCCCATAGACTTTACCTTAATTCTTTACGTGGGCAAGTTTGGCAGACTGGTATTTCTCTTGCTGTACAAAATTCCGAATACTTTTGATTGTTTCCCTGGGGCCTACATCCAGCGCCATGTTTACAAGCCAATCCGGCAAACTTCCACCCGGGTCTGAATAAATGTAATATTCCACATACGTCCAACCTCCGGGGCCGGGCAACAGTGTCCAGGTGGTGTGTGCATTGCGCATTCGGACAACTCCTTTGTTGCCGGGTAGATAATCTGGGTTGGAAATACTTGTGGCAGTGATACGCCGGGTAATTGGATCCTGCTCCATTTTGGAATGAACAATGATATCGCGGTCGTCTAATGGCCAGGGAAAATCGAGTTTTGAATAATAATAGGTTTCTGTGTCGGAAACCCGCTTCAACTCTTTGGAATCCAGCACCTTATAACCCCATTTAGGGTAGTTTTCTACTTCAGACAGCAGCAGAGCCAAGCCTGAGAGAGGTGCTTTCAATGAAGTGACTAATTTAAGTTCGTAAACATCTGAGGTTTTACGATAATAGACTTTTACGCCCTCTTTTTCATTTTTGAATATCCAGCCATCCTGTGCGTGAATGAATGAAAGCAAGAAGCAAGAAAAAAAAGCAAGAGCGAGTCGTTTTTTGATCATAGGAATAATTGGCGCAAACATTTTCAAGTGGTTCAATTGGCAGGTTAAAGGTAAACAGCATAATCGTGGAATCGTTTGATCCATGGCTGTCAACTGCACAGATTTTCTACTAACGAACACATACTGGCAAACAGTATGCCATCCAAACCGATAATTCCCCACATTCCCCACATTAATAGACCCTCAACCGCTCCCAATCTATTAATTCCGACCTTCTGTCTCGTTTTTACAACCAGATGAATGGCATGCTGTTCTAGTTGTGGATCTTTGCGTGACCATTCTTATTTTATCTTCTTATGCTCTCAGTTTCCAATCTGACCAAACAGTATCGCACCGCACATCAAACGGATCTTACGGTACTTGATGATGTAACGTTTGAATTACAGGCAGGCGATACTTTTGCCATTGTTGGGCCTTCTGGCTCTGGCAAAACTACTTTGCTAGGACTCTGTGCCGGGCTGGATCGTGCCACCAGCGGTTCTGTAGCTCTGAATAATATCGTGTTAGACAAGCTCTCAGAAGATGAGCGGGCTGAGGTCCGCAATCAGTATGTGGGTTTTGTTTTCCAAAATTTTAATTTAATACCTACACTCTGTGCTCTGGA
>DLXL01000320.1:14017-19173 GCA_003448025.1 Saprospirales bacterium
CCGCAATCAGTATGTGGGGTTTGTTTTCCAAAATTTTCAATTAATACCTACACTCACTGCGCTGGAAAATGTAATGGTTCCTCTGGAATTGCGTGGTGATAGCAAGGCTGAAGAAGTGGCCAGATATTGGCTGGAGAAAGTTGGATTGAGTAGTCGTTTGGACCACTATCCAACGCAGCTTTCTGGAGGAGAACAGCAACGGGTCTGCATAGCTAGAGCCTTTTCCAATAGTCCCAAAATTTTATTTGCCGATGAGCCTACCGGCAATTTGGATGTGGAAAATGCTGCTGGTATCGTAGATTTGATCTTCGACCTCAATCGCACAGCCGGAACTACACTAGTATTGGTGACGCATGATCTGGAACTGGCCCAGCGTACACAAAGAATCCTGAAAATTAAGGGTGGGAAAATCGCCTCTATCACCAGCGGGCGCTCTGAGAACTAAACGCCTAAAACTGGGGATCGTTACATGGGAGGTTACGTAAATGCTACATAAACAGCCCATGCCGCGAAGTAGGCTAAAATGCTCATGAAAAGGAACTGCACTAACGCCCATTTCCAACTTCCGGTTTCACGTTTGACTACCGCAAGGGTGCTGAAACATTGCATGGAAAGCGCATAAAACACCAGGAGTGATAAGGCTGTTGCCAGGCTGTATACCGGTTGACCATTATCACTGTGTTTTTCACCTTTCATTTTCTCTCTCAACGTTGCTTTTGCCTGGGTTTCTGAACGATCATTGATATCTGCTTCCTGGTCACTCATATTGTACAAAACAGCCAGTGTGCCGGTAAATACCTCCCGGGCGGCAAAAGACGTGAGCAGCGCAATGCCTATTTTCCAGTCATAACCCAGGGGCCGAATGGCTGGCTCCATCCATTTTCCGGCCTGACCTGCCCAGGATGCTTCCAGTCGGCGTTGCTGCACGAGTTCTTCGGTGGCTGTAGTATCTGCCCCTTTTTGCATGGATTCCATTCTGGCCACAGATTCCGCCTCTTGTATCGCATTGCCAGGCCCGAATCGAGATAATGCCCAGAGTGCAACGGAAACAACCAGGATAATTTTCCCGGCTCCGGTGATAAATGCCCAGACATTTTCCCGCACATTCAGCATCACGTTTTTCCAGTGCGGCATACGGTAAACAGGCAACTCAATGGCTAGAAAGGAATGTTCGCGCCGGTTCAGCCAGCGTTTCATGGCCCAGCCTGCAGCCAGGGCTGTGAGCAGTCCCAGCAAATACATGGCGCCGAATACCAAAGATTGCAGGCTGAACACTCCCATGATCTTGATGGCTGGTACTGCGAGCCCAATCAATACAAGATACACCGGAATTCGTGCGCTGCAACTGATGAACGGTGTAACCATAATGGTGATCAATCGTTCCTGCCAGTTGCCAATGGTTCTGCTGCTCATAATGGCGGGAACGGCACAGGCGCTTCCACTGATCAAAGAAATCATACTTCGGCCATTCATACCAAAACGTCGCATGGTCTTATCAAACATAAATACCACCCGCGACATGTATCCGATTTCTTCTAAAATACTGACTAACAAGAACAACAAGGCGATTTGTGGAATAAAAACCATGATTCCGCCCAAGCCAGCCAGAACGCCATCTGTAAGCAATTCCGTATACCAGGTGGCTGGCATGCGGGTGGAAATCAATTCGCCAAGGGATGCGAACCCGCTTTCAATCCAATCCATGGGGTAGGTGCTCCAATCAAAGATGGCTTGAAAAACCAACAACATAACAAACAGGAAGATCAAAGGTCCCCACCATCGGTGCGTTAACACAGCGTCAATCCGGTCAGTAACAGTATTGGGAAAAACCGGTGGCGCATTTACCGCCTGCTTGGCCAATGGCGTAAAACGGTCATATCGCTCCAATGTTTCATCTACCTGTGTGCGCAGCGACTGGAATTTTTTGGTGTCATTAATGGCGTCAATCGTGTCTTTGTCGGATTTTTTTAGGAACGGAAGCCATTGGTAATGATGCGCCGTCAGTAATGCACGATATGGATTCTCAATAGCAAGGTTTAGCCTTATTGCTTCTGAAATCTGTTTTTCGGTTTCGGTAAAGACATAAAAAGGCTTTCGGCCCAATGCGCTATTTAGCTGAACCAGCTTTTCCAATTCAAGAAGCAGGCGCATGGTATTATGGCCAGTTCGCCCACTAATAGAAACCACCGGCACGCCAAACGTTTCTGTCAGTTTGGGTACATTGACTTTTATCCCGAGATCTGCGGCACTATCCGACATGTTAAGGGCCAGCACAATGGGAAGGTTCAAGTCAAGTAATTGGGTGAATAACAAAAGATGTTTCTCCAGCTTGGTTACATCGGCAACGTACAAGATAGCATCCGGAAAAAACGGGTCTGAAGGATTGCACAATACAGATGCCACTACCTTTTCATCACTTGAGGTTGGGTACAAACTGTAGGTGCCGGGAAAGTCATACAAAACAGCTTCCTGTCCGTTAGGGAAATGAAGGCTGCCTTCTTTTACCTCCACGGTAACGCCAGGGAAATTGCCGGTTCTTTGCCGCAACCCGGTTATTTGGTTGAACACAGTAGATTTACCACTGTTGGGGTTGCCAATAAGTGCAATTTTAAGAATATGGGAATCTACGTCGCCGTGCATAAATTTCTGGTGCGAAATTAGTTCGCACAAATCCAATAGGAGTTACGCTTCCAGCAAAATGCTTGCTGCTTCTTCTTCTCTAAGGGCCAGGCGTACCCCATCTGCCTTTACATAGTAGGCGCTGCCAAAAGGCGAAGTCCGAATCATTTCAATGCGGGTGCCAGGCAATACACCCATGGAGGTTAGTTTGCATGCCAGGTTGGAATCTTCAAAAGCGATGGCTTTAGCGCTTTCGTTGATTTTCAGATCTTTAATGGTTCGATAGCGACGTTGCATGATCAGAAGGTTAAACCTGAGCAGGATGAACTGGTTTGGATGCGGTAGAATTTATTTAGACAAAATCCGGCTGTAAATGTAGGATGCTAATTGATTTGGTAGGGTGGCTTTTTTACCATGTTTTTGTAAAAAAGTTCAACTACGTGGTTCTAATTCGGGAAGAACTTCTTCCGGGAGAAATAGGCTGGATCAGTTTTGTAGTTTTCATTGGTGGCATCGGATAGCTCTTCCACCTGAATGGGAGGAGGTTGCTGAGGGGTCGATTGGCCGGTTACTTTTCCCTGCAAGCGATCAAGTTCCATTTCAATTTCCAATAAAGCGTTTTCAATATTGGGTAATGGTCTGTGAATGATCATTCTGACTATACCTTGAGGATCGATGATTAGCGCCAAACGGTCACACCCGGGTTGCGGCCGCCGGGCGGAGGCCAATCCAAATTTTTTGGCAATTTGAAAATCCAGATCTTCAATGACGGGTGCTTTGAGGTAAATGCCGATGTAGCGGCGAGCTTTATCAGCCCATTGGTTATTTTGCCTGAGCGATTCATTGGTCAGCGCCAGGACCTTCGTATTGCGTTCATTTAGCCAACGTTCTTTCATGGCCAAAAATGCAGAGAACATAGTCCATGCCGAGGTGAAATTGGCCGGATGAGCGAAAAAAATACACCAGGAGCCTGCTGTATAATCCGGAAAACGCAGCCATCCTTTTTCGGTCTCAACCTCAAATGATGGCGCCTGGTCGCCTACTTCGGGAAGTATGTAGTTAGGTTCCATGTGGTGAATGAAAGTAGGTAACTTACAAGAACGAATTTTGGGCAATATGGTTTTACTGCCTCAAAAATAAGACTTTGTAACCACATTCGCACCTATTTGTAAAGTGCAGGTTAAATCCATCGCGTCTTCTAGTAAATCCATATAGTTTTGCCCCATGAAAATTGCCGGTTTTACCTTCGTCAGAAACGCTATTACCTACGATTATCCAGTGGTGCAGGCCATCCTGTCTATCCTGCCCGTTTGTGATTATTTTATGGTGGCAGTTGGAAAGTCTGACGATCAAACGCTTGCGCTGGTGAGAAGTATCGGCGATCCCAAAATACATATTATTGAAACGGAATGGGACGATTCCCTGCGGGAAGGCGGACGGGTTTTAGCCGTTGAAACAGACAAGGCATTTCAAGCCATACCGAAGGAGTACGACTGGTGTTTTTATATTCAGGGAGATGAATGTGTGCATGAAAACGACCTGCCTGCAGTTCGGGCCGCCATGGAAAAATGGCAGTATGATCCACAAACGGATGGGTTATTGTTTGATTACAGGCATTTTTATGGCTCATATGATTTTATGGGCATGAGCCGACGCTGGTACCGGCGGGAGATCAGGGTAGTTCGTAACGATAAGTCCATATATTCCTACCGGGATGCGCAGGGATTCCGGAAGGGGAACGGTGAAAAACTTCGGGTAAGAAAAGCCAATGCCTATATTCATCATTATGGCTGGGTTCGTCATCCAGGTGTACAACAACAAAAACAATTACATTTCAAAAAGTTGTGGCTTACGGATGAGGATGCATTGAAGTTTGTGGGCACCGCCGATTCTTTTCTATACGATGGTTCAGAGCCGCTTGCCCGTTTTGAAGGCACCCATCCAAAAGTGATGCACGCCCGAATTGAAGCCCAAAACTGGCAGTTTTCAACAGATCCAACCAAAGCTCGCTGGCCATTAAAAGATTGGATTTCTAATTGGGTGGAGCGAATCACCGGCTGGCGCCCGGGAGAATATCGCAATTATATTTTGCTAGACGACTGATACTTTATCCATTCCTTAACGAAAACGCCCGGGAAAGCCACTTACTTTTGTGATGCCGTTAAAGGCACTATTAACTTAATTATTTCCATGAAGAAAATTCTGCTGTCTTCAGTGGCATTTGCTGCCTTCTCTCTGATAACCCTTTCATTTATTAAGCCTGCTCCTGAACCTATGCGGTGGTACACCTGGGAGGAGGCCGTGGCACTCCAAAAAAAGAACCCTAAAAAGATTCTTGTCGATGTGTATACCAATTGGTGTGGTTGGTGTAAAAAAATGGACAAAGGCGCATTTGCTGATCCCGCAGTGACAGCTTATGTTTCAAAATATTTTTACCCGGTAAAATTGAATGCCGAGCAGCGGGAAGCTATTAAGTTCAATGGTGAAAATTTTGAGTATGTGTCTAATGATAATGGTCGTGGTGGCGTTCATTCATT
>DLXL01000320.1:19326-19610 GCA_003448025.1 Saprospirales bacterium
TTCATTCATTGGCTTATGCACTGCTTGACGGTAAAATGGGATACCCTTCACTGGTTTATCTCAATGAAAAATATGAGCGGATTATGATTTCGCCAGGCTTCAAGGAATCTCCGGACCTTCTGAAAGAATTGCGCTTTGCTGCTGAGGAAATGTATACCAAAACAACCTGGGAGAAATATCGGGATGGGGAGTAGGGGATACAGGGGTCATTTAGTAGTCATTAAGTAGTCATGTGGGTCTTTTGGTAGTCATTTGGGTCTTTTAGTGTTGATAAGGATCTCTCA
>DLXL01000151.1 GCA_003448025.1 Saprospirales bacterium
TACAGCCCTGGTATCTTCGGTTTCTATTGCCGCTTTCAATTTGCCAAAATAGCCTTTTTTAAATTCATCTTTAAGCTCCAGGTTCATTGCTTTCTCCTTCTTTCCATCTTCAACCCCGGTTAGCCTTGCCTGTTCTGATGATTCGTTATATACCTGGATTTTAGAAATGGTTTCTGCCCCCAGGTTTTTGGTTGCAGATTTGGGGTCATCTCCAAAAAAGGTTTTACCGTCTACGTATACCCGCTTTACATCTCGCCCCTGGGCTCTGATGTTTCCGTCAGCATCTACTTCAATACCAGGAAGCCTGCGCAATAAGTCTTCAACCGTTGAGCCAGGAGGTACTTTAAAGGAGGATGCATCGTATTCAATGGTATCTCCACGAATACTGAGCGTTGCTTTTGCCGCCTTAACCACCACTTCCAGTAACTCTGAAGTGATCGGCTTGATTTCCAATTTCCCGACATCATTGATTTCTGTGGCAGATGCAGGAAGAAAGATTTGTAACGGGAGGTGTCCTACAAATGATACTTTAAGGAGATATGAAGTGTTTTTTACGTTTTTAAACTCAAATTCGCCCTTTTCGCTACTCCTGGTGAAATTTATCAGGGTTGAATCTTTGGGATTGAGCAGCATGACCGTTGCAAAACTGGTCAGCTCCCCGGTGGTATCCATAACAACCCCTTTGATGGTTACCCGTGATGGGTTTTGGGCTGTAACGTCATTAAGGAAACCGAATAGCAATACTAGAAGGATGATCTGGCGGAGACTTTTCATGGTAAGTAGTTTACTGTGCTTAATTTTTGAATGGCGAAATAACGCTCATTTTGTCATTGAATTGTCAACAATAGACCGGGGTATGTTAATTGGGTTGCTTTCGCAGCTATTTTGTCTGCCGTTTAACGCAGGTTAAACCAAATTCTGAGAGTCAAAATGAAAAAAGAACTTTCTTTGCGTAAGAACTTCTTCAGGATTTCAGCCCTGAAACATGTCAATAGGAATTAGTCATTCAAATGCACGATATTGAACCTCATTTCAGGTGGCGGGAATATTATACCGCAGAGGAAGACTCCCGTTCTCCGTTTGCAGGCAGGGAGTACAATGAGTTTGAGTTCACCAATAAGTTGTATAATTTTTACCTGCACCCGCAATGGGATTCGTTTGGGTCGGCTACCTTGTACGGAAAACTATTGTATGTAGATTATGAAGAAGGGTATGCACTCATCGAATTAATTGGAGAATGGAATGATACCCTACATAATGATATCATGTTTTTAAAACGCAACGTAGTGGATCCGTTGATGGATGAAGGGGTTTTCAAGTTTGCTTTTTTTTGCGAGAATGTACTTAATTTTCATGCATCTTTGGAGGATGATTATTATGCAGAATGGAATGAAGCCTTATTGGAAATGGACGGCTGGGCTATGCTGGTCAACATCAGGCCTCAGGTGGAGGAGGAGCTTCACTCAGCCCATTTAGACCATTACCTGTTTTTTGGAGAGGCTTACAATAACATCATCTGGCGCAACCAAAAGCCCGCCGTGGTAGCGCAATTATTGGAAACAATCCTTTACGGCAGGATCAAGCGACTGAATTAGTATGGCTGAGGAACGAAATTTTGTAGAATTACGCTCAGAGGAAGTACAGGAGATACTGGGAACTCCACCTGGCTGGCTGGTTCGGTGGGGAACAACTTTTTTATTGCTGGGATTTGCTATTATACTCGGTGTAGCCTGGTTCCTTAGGTATCCGGATGTGGTTTCAAGCGACAAATTTAGTCTTACCACTGCTGATCCTCCTGTAGATGTAGTAGCGCGCAGTGATGGAAGGATTGCTTATCTATTGGTGCCAGACACCTCTTTAGTAAGTGAAAAACAACCACTTGCCATCCTTCAAAATACAGCGGATTACCTCGATGTGATGTTTTTGGACACTTTAGTTGGTCAATGGTTAAAGCTGCCTCCTGATGCATTCCAGGATTTGCAATATCCGGACAGTCTTCAATTAGGTGAGTTGCAATCAGATTATGCCGTCTTTATCCGGGATCTGGAGGATCTTAAATTTGGCCGTTCCAATAGAAGTAATTCTGTGAGGTCAAACATTGGCGCCATCCAAAACCAGATCACCCAATTGGAACAAAGTATCCTCTTTGATAAACGGGCACTTAAACGCGCTGACGATCAGTTGAAAATTGGAGAAGATCTGTTTGATCGCCAGAAAAAGCTGTTTAACCAGGGACTGATTTCAGAAACCAAACTGGAAGAAGAACGGCTTAAGTTGGCCGGCATGGAAAGGGAGAGAGATTTGCTTGAAAACAGTGTCTTGGCAAAAAATCGTGAGATAATTGGCCTGAAAAGTAACATTCAAAACGCCAGTTTTGGGCAGGAGGAAACAACAACCTCAACCAACACTCGATTAATGGCCAGCTTGAATGCACTTCGGAGTAATATTGACAAATGGACTTTGAATTATGTGCTTAGTGCTCCAATCTCCGGTAAAGTGGTCTTAAACGGGTTGGTTGTACAGCAGTACGTCAGAAATGGAGAAATTGTAATGACGATTGTTCCTCAAAGTCTGGATAAAATTGTTGGAAGGATGCAGCTCCCGGTGGAAAAAAGTGGCAAAGTGAACGTTGGCCAAGTTGTCATGATCAAACTGGATAACTACCCATACCAGGAATATGGAACTTTAACCGGCAAGGTTGCGTCAAAATCGGTAGTTCCCAAAAACCAGGAATACACCATTTTGATTGACCATCTTGACATGTCAAAATCCGGAAAGTTGTTGACGAGTTCTAACAAAGAAATCCCTTTCGAACAACAAATGCTGGGCTCTGTAGATATCATTACCGAGGACAAAGGTTTCCTCGAAAGAATCATTGAACAGGTTAGCTCGGGAGTGAAGTAGCGCCTTTTCTGCCGGCCACTTTGTACCAAATCAAATAAATGCAGGAGATGCCCCAAATTTTAGGGTGGGG
>DLXL01000619.1:0-358 GCA_003448025.1 Saprospirales bacterium
GCCTTTGTGGTTATCAAATGGTTGGTTTCAGTCTGCCTTAGTTACATCCCATTTCAATCCTTGACAAAGGATCATTGTTAGGAAAGCAATTGCCCGACATGGTAGTGCTTGGGACGTAGCGATTCATATTTGGATCGAACAAGCCATTTGACAAAAATTCAGTCAGATCGTCAATTTCTGTTGGCGTAAGTCCAAGCGGACGGAATAAACCAGTGATCTGGCTGGCTGGCACGAGCGAATTTTCTGGCACACCATCATTGAAATATTCTACCACTTCACGAAGGGTATTTTTGCTGGCGCCATGGAAATAAAAACCTACGTCGCGCAGATTGTATAGCTGAGGCACCTTGAATTTAAA
>DLXL01000619.1:520-2792 GCA_003448025.1 Saprospirales bacterium
AATTTAAACATGTCTTCCTGACGGGCTGTGAATCCGCCACGTCCAAACACACGTTTATCAGTGGGCCCGGTTCGGAACACCTGAGCGCCTCCTGTTTGGTACAAATCATTCACACCAAGGGCAAAAAACTGGTGTGGCTGACTGTTCAGGGATGGGCTATTGTGACAATCAGAGCAACCGGCTTTTCCAAAGAACAGAAGCGCACCTTTTTTTTGTTGTTCTGTCATAGCAGCCTTGTCGCCTTTCAGCCATTGTTGGAAAGGCGCCTGATTGGTCAGAATGGTACGAAAATAAGCGGCCAATGCAAATGCTGCTGTTAGTCGGGTGTAGCGCTCATTTTCAGGAATTTCCGGAAACGCAGCATCAAACATAGCAGTATAGCCTAATGAATCAGTGACCGCTTTGTTGATTACTTGACGGTGAACAACCAATGCACGGGCATTATTAGCTTCCAATCCTGGAAGACCTTTGAAATTGATCTCAACCAGAGTATCCTGGTGCCAAACATTCTCTGTGCCAACATTTACATTAAATGAACCGAAAGTGCCCGCCCATAGCGCATTCGTTACATATGTGAGGTTCATGGTAGGCAATGGTCGGGCGCCCTGGGCATCAACTTCGTCGCCCAGATAAATGGGGTTTTTTGAGCGCAATTCACCGCTTTCACCAAACCCTATAGCGCCATCTGCCACACCCTGAATACGACCAGCAGTAAATCCACGCGAAGGCACATGACAGGAACTACAAGAGAAAGTAGCCTTGGCTTCCGGATATTTGTTTTCGAGGGCAATACCCGTTTCATAAAAAAGCATTTTCCCCAATTCAACCTTGGCTTGCGTAACTGGATTTTTTTCACCTTGATTTGGCAATAGAGAGAGGTCTGTGCCATCAGGCATGATGTAGCCTTGGTATGTCCCCGTAGTGGAACGCAGGTTTAACTGATCTTCCAGCAACTGATCAAAATTGAAGGACGAGTCGTGGACACAAGACAAGAAATAAGTACTCCCTGCGATTAAAAACAAAAAAAGTAAAGAACGTTTCATGAAAAAGCAAAAAGGATGGTTAGGCAGTGAAAAGGGGGCAAATTATTTGGGCAAAAGCAATGCCAATGACAACCTATATAGATTAATTAAAAAAAGGAAGGCAAATTTAATTTCAATAAACCCTGTTAGATCCTATTTTCTGGCAACAGTGGGCAAACCATTGACCCTTTCTACCACAAACATGGTATAATCACTGGAGTAGGATTTAACCACTGTTTGCAAACGTTCCAATTGTGTATCTGTAATAAACGTTTGTCCAAAAGCTCTTCGGATCAAAAGCCCCACCAGATGGCGAACCCTGTGGGCATCAAGTTTGTCAAATATATCGTCCAGCAATAAAATGGGGTTCAACTCTTTTTCCTGCCGTAATACATCATACTGCGCAAGCCTGAGCGCTAACAAAAAGGATTTCAATTGACCTTGAGAAGCAAACTTTTTCACTAATTGCCCATCCATCAATAGTCGTAAATCGTCTTTATGTGGCCCAACGGTACTTCTTTGAAGCACCCGATCCTTTTCTCTGACCTCCTCAAGCAATGATGCAAAGCTATGTCCTTCCAGGTCCGACTCATATTGTACCGCTACTTGCTCCCTGCTTCCGGAAATCTCAGCGTAATATTCTGCGAACAAAGGAGCAAATCGTTCTACAAACTGTTTTCTGTTTTCAAATAAGATTTTCGCCGGCGCCGGGAGCTGCTGATCCAGACTCTCCAAAAGTGCCGCATCATAGCGGCGATGTTCTGCAAAAAGTTTCAACAGGGCGTTTCGCTGTTTGATAATGGCATTATAAGTCAATAAATTTTGTAGGTAATCGGAAGATATTTGAGACAAAGTTGTGTCTAAAAACCTTCTGCGGTCCTCACTGCCTTCCTGAACCAGAGAGACATCATCGGGGGCAATCATGACCACCGGGAACTGACCAATATAATCTGCCAGCCGTCCATACGGCACTTCATTGCGTTCTATTTCCTTTCGCTGACCAGCCTGGTACTTGGCAACTATTTTAACACCGGATCCTTGCACATCAAATCGTCCTTCAAGCCGAAAAAACGATTCATCATGTCGGATCAGGTTACGATCATTCAAACCGGTATGACTTTTACACAAACATAAAAAATGGATGGCATCCAGCACATTGGTTTTCCCCACTCCATTAAGTCCCACCAGGCAGTTCAGCACCGGTGAGAAGTCCATCGTTTGGGACTCATAATTTTTGTAATTGGTCAGTT
>DLXL01000157.1:0-314 GCA_003448025.1 Saprospirales bacterium
CGTTACTCTCCCAATCATGCAACTGACATAAGAAACCGCTTTGGCGCCGAGGTTGTTTTCTCCGACGAGCGGATAACCCATGCTGCTGAGTTTGTGCGCAATCTGATCGGCGCTTACGATGTTTTCATCAAACTCCACCGTAACAGTACCTTGTATGTTTTCCGGCTCTGCGGTTTGTACGCCAGGCATATTTTCCAGTCCCTTACGGATGGTGTTCATGCACCCGCCGCATTTGATGTTTTCAACTTCGAATACTTGTTTCATGATTTGAATGGATTGGGTTTCGCGGGTTTTTCGCACAGATTTTGCACAGA
>DLXL01000157.1:544-962 GCA_003448025.1 Saprospirales bacterium
TAGGCCGTCTACCGTCTACCGTAGGCCGTCTAACTATGCTGCTCCACTACTCGTTGCAGCTCCACAGAGGAAGCTACGCCGGATTTGCGCCATACGGGTTCGCCGTTTTTGAACAAAATGATGGTTGGAATAGAGCGTATAGCATAACGTTCTGCAATCATCTGGTTCTTGTCTACATCTATTTTATAAATGGAAACGCCATCACCTACCTGGGCTTTGAGGTCTTCCAAAATGGGCTTCATGGCGCGACAAGGTGCACACCAATCGGCGTAAAAGTCAACCAATACTGGTTTGTCGGAGTTCGTTAGATCTGAGAATGTCATGAGTGATGAGATTTTTTTAACCACTAAGTCACGAAAGACACTAAGAAATGAATGGTTTCAACTTCTACCCCTTTGATCAGAGCCTCCAAAATTAA
>DLXL01000157.1:1062-5906 GCA_003448025.1 Saprospirales bacterium
GATCAGAGCCTCCAAAATTAAAACCCTTCACGCCTTTGTGGCTTTGTGCCTTAGCGCCACACTTTGTGTCTTTCTTTTCGTTGCAAAGGTACCCTGGCCGATTGCCCTGCCTGTATGGCTTTTAAAGGAACCTGTGGTACTTTTTACGGATTCAGGCAATTTCAAAGGGTGTATGCGCTGCGGAAAGCCTCCGGAGTGACGCCCAGGTACTTTTTGAAGAAGCGGGTGAAGTAGGCGTTGTCTTCAAAATTCAGGGTTTCGGCAATCTGGCTGATCATCAGATCTGAATTAACCAATAAACGCTTGGCTTCCAGCAGAATTCGATCGCGGATAAGTTCGCCGGCGCTTTTGCCAACCACACTGTTGGTGAGGGCATTAAGGTGATTAGGCGTTACGAACATTAGCTCGGCGTATTCCTTTGGGAGTCGTTTATCACGGAAATGTTGCTCGATGAGGATTTCAAACTGCCGCATCAACACCAGATTGTGTTTGGAAACGCCTTCGTTAAAAGATCTTGGTACCACACGCGATAAACGCACCAGAATAATGCTCAACATGCCGCGCAGGATGTCCATTTTGAAATCAGCATCCTTCTTGTCAAACTCCTCGAGCATCTGGGCAAAAGTGGCTTCTACCTCGCCGCAGCAACTCATATCCAGCGTATTTACAGAACTGCCACTGATGCTGCTGAATAAAGGAAAATCGCGTACAAAATGCGGGTTATGACAAAAGGACGTAAAAAACGATTCATTGAAATTCACCAGATAACCATCGGCATTTTCGTCAAAATCCCAGGTGTGAATTTGCCCGGGCGCCATGTAATACACCTGGTGGGGCGCCACATCAAATTGCTGAAAATCAATGGAATGCCTGCCTCCGCCGCGAGTAAATAGCACAATTTGATAAAAATCATGCCGGTGTGGAAACTGTATATCCCGGTGGTTTTCAATGAACGAACGCAACCGGGTAACCACAATCTCGGTCATGCACCGATCGGCGCCGAGCAGGTTGCAGATGCTGTAAGTGGGCATTTTCTTAGCCATGGGACAAATCTAAGGTTTTTGCAAAAAAAGCCGCACTACCTCTGCAGCGCCGGAATGCCCGGAGCCTTCGGCGAGCTCCACACTGGCTGTTTCTGCTGTTACGACATCCATTCCTTTAAAATCGTCCAATAGCATCTCTATCGTATATAGCATCTCTAGACTTTTAGGGCCGCCTGATGGCCGCCCAAGTTGGCTTGGGTGAAACGCCTCCAGGATCAGGTATCCGCCCGGACGAAGCGCCTGTATTAGGCGGCGGTGGGTTTCGGCGCGGAATTCCGGTGGGAAATGTGCGTAAAAGAGCCCGATGACATCCCATAACTCCCCTTTCGGATTAAACTCTCGCAAATCGGTTAGTTCGTAATGAATGGTTACGCCCCGGGCTTGAGCCAGTTTATGGGCTTTTTCCCGACCCATTTCACTCAAATCAAGGGCCATTACCTGCCAGCCTTTTTTAGCGGCATATACTGCATTTCGGCCTTCTCCTTCTGCGGGAAGCAACAGGCAGCCAGGTATAAGCATTTCCAGTTTTTCCTGAAAATATCGGTTAGGTTCGGTGCCGTATAAGTAGTCAGGGGTACCAAAACGTTCATCCCAGAATTGTTGTGTTGGATGCATAAAGTTCAAGAGGTCTTAACCAATGAAATACCTTTTAGCACCAGCAAACGAAGAAACAGCACCCAGGGTAGCCCATGCCACACGAGGTCAAACCAGTCGAGCGGTTGCATGCCAATGGCGCCACCTGCCACCCAGCGAATCTTGCCCAACAAGTGCGGCTCTGGCACAAAAGGCGCCAGCCCGAGCGTCAGGCAAGCCAGTAAAATAAATTTCCAGTCGTTCCAGGGTTTCATTTGCGTTGGAAAGGTTTGAGCATCTGACTGAAAAATCCGTGCGGATAGGTGTCTACTTCGTCAAAACCAAGTTTGATATCCCGGCCATCGCTGGGAATCCAGGCTGTGCCAAAGAGGTAATCCCAAATAGAAAGGCTAATCCCGTAATTGATGCCATAGCTGCCTTTGGGCAAATCCTTTACATGATGCCAGATATGCATTTGCGGGTTATTGAAAATGTACTTCAACGGGCCCAGAGGCAGGTAAATGTTGGCGTGGTTGAGATGCCCGATTACGATGGTAAACAAATGCACCAACAGAAAATCCTGAATGCCGAACCCGATCATGGCCAGCGGGATATATTCAATACTGCGGTACACGATGGTTTCACCGAAGTGATAACGCAGGTGGGCAGCATACCCCATTTCCCGAACAGAGTGGTGTACCTTATGCACTTCCCAGAGGAAAGGCACCCGGTGTAGCAAACGGTGGGTGTTCCACTGTACAAAGTCGCGCACCAGGAACAGAATCAGCAATTGCGTCCAGTATGGTAATTGTGCTACATTGATGGCCACCAGATTGCGTATGCCAAATGTGTTGGCCAAAAAGTCGTTAAATGCCTGCACAAAAACACTCGACACGGCATTGTATCCCACCAACCCGAACAGGAAGAAGTTGAAGAACATGTAAAAGGTATCCAGCCAGAAATCCTCTCTGATTTTAGGCTGGTTCTTACGCCAGGGGAACAACAACTCCAGTACGTACACAGCGGCAGAAATGCCGATGAGCCAGTAAAAATAATTGCCCCAATGCGGGTTGAGCACTTCATTTGCCAGGTATTTGGCATAGCCGGTAAAACTTTCCGTGAATGTTTGCCAGTAAGTCATGGTGAGTGTTTGAGTATTGGAGTGTTGGAGTGTTGGAGTATTGGAGTGTTGGAGTGTTTGAGTTGGCGTTGGATTTGGGATTTCGCTTCGCCGCGACGGATTTTTCGACTATTGGCGTCCTCGCTTATAGTTATGGCGGGGCTGATTTTTAGCTGTATCGTTTATCCTCTTGTATTATCGGGGTAAATGTTTGAGAAAGGGGCGACATAAGCCACGAAGGGTATTAGGTAAATGGGAAATTGACATTTTTGTGTATTTTGTGGAAGAAATCCCAGGCTTAACGCCAACTCAAACACTCAAAAACTAGAAAACTCAAACACTCATCTGAACGTATACGGTACACCGCTCACCTGAGTCAACAATGTAGCCGGTGCATCAAGGGCTTTGGCACTTCCATGTGGAAGCGGCTGAACCGGAGAATGCCTGGCCAGATATTCTTTCAAGGTAGGGTGAAGACTATACGAAGTGGTCTTGCCGTCCGACACCTTGGGAATCCTACAGAGCATATCCACCGGATCACCATCGCGTTCGCAGGCAGCTGCGGTGTAGCTGCGGTTGGGGGCGAGCGGTTGACCGCCTACAGTCACTTTTTGTACCCGTTTGCCTGGTTCGCCGAAAGCGTTGAATTCCACTTCCATGCCTTTGAATTTCACCAGCCATCCACCGAAGCGCTTGGAAGCGTCTTTGGCAAATACATTATTGAGCTCTTTTTCCAGCCAGGTCAGCAATTGGGAGCCGGTGACTTTGGCGGTGCGAATAGGCGCATCCACCGGCAGCATATCATAAATGAATCCTTCCGTGATGGGAATATTTCCTGTTTCATCGGGGGTACTGCGTGGCGGACAAAAACGGAAGCCATTGGATAAAACGATGTCTGTGCCGATTTTCCAATGCAGTGCGTCCAGAATAAGGGTATCAATGGTGTTTTCCACCACAAAATACCGGTATAGAGGGACCTTGCTATAGCCCACCACTTTTTCAATTTCCTGCACAAAAGGCGCCTCCAACTGGCTTATCAACGCCACTACTTCCTTTTTAGCCTTGTATTTCTTAGGACTAACCTCCATAAGCTCATAGCGCTGACCTACTATTTTGCCGTCTTTTACTTCCAGATCAAGTCGGCCCACAAAGGAGCCAAAAGCTCCGGGTTCCACCACCTTTGAATACTGGCAAACGATGGGCTCCCTTACGCGCTCATGGGTATCGCCGCCGAAGATGTAGTCTATCCCGGCGCATTCCGGCATGTTGGCCAGTGCAATTTGCTGCGAGAGGCCCAGGTGGGCCAGGATGATGACGAAGTCGCACTGCTCCTGCTCACGCAATACATTGACATAATAGGCCAGGTTTTCTTCAGGTTTGGTATAAATGATGCCTTTGGAATAGCTGGGCGACTGGCGCAGGGGGACCATGGGATCGGTGTAGCCCAGGAATCCGATTTTCACGCCCAGTTTCGACCAGGTGTAATAGGGCGGAAAAATCAATTCACCTTTTTTGCCCTCGCCGGCATCGTGATACATATTGGCGCACACTTTGGGTGCATCAAGGCCTCCAAGCAAGGTCTGCATCGCTTTCTTGTTGTAGACTACCTCCCAGTTGCCTGGCAAATAGAGGTCGTAACCCAGGGCATTCAGGATGGGCGAAATGGCTTTCCCGGTAGTTTTCACCGATAGCTCGCTGCCCTGAAACATATCGCCGGTATCCACAATGAAGGTGTTGGGATTTTTCTTCCGCACCTGCTCAAACATGGTGGCCAGTTGGGCATATCCGGCCGTTTTCCTGAACACAGACTGCCCGTTTTCCCAGAACAACTCATCGTGCCGATGAATCTGGCAATGCACATCAGTGGTTTGCAGCAGTGAAATGGAGCCCGACAAAACGGGGGGGTCTACGGTTTCCTCTTCAGATTCAGACAATACAACAGGATCTGTTGCGGCTTCCAGGGCTTTGGGCGATAGTCCGGCGCCTAAACCGGTCAACATTGCGTTGCGTAAGAATTTGCGGCGATTGATGATCATGCGGGAAAGCGTTTGAAGGGTTTGAGGGGTTTGATGGGTTTGAAGGGTTTGAAGGGTTTGAGGGGTTTGATG
>DLXL01000350.1:0-3564 GCA_003448025.1 Saprospirales bacterium
AACGATTTTTTTGACAACCGAAAAAAACTGGAAAGCAATCAATTGAAAATGCGGATGGGCCTTTCTGTGGGCCTCAATTTTGGGCGGAAGCGATAGCTCTTAAAAATGAATCACTTCGTGTGCCAGGGCAAACATAGCCTCATCACCCTTTGAGTTTCCATAGGCTATAATATGCCGGAAATCTGAGAGAGAATAGGCTCCTTGAATCCTTCTGGCCTTTTCCGCCCGGTTGCAGTTGGGAAGGTCAAAATACCCGGTAAATTGGGGCGCCTCGTGTGCCCCAATTTTTTTGTATTCCAATACGGTACACAGCCATTCAAACCCCTCCTGTTCGCAAAATGGCTTAATCCAAATATCCAGCGAAGCAGAAACAATGACCACCCGCTGCTGACGCCTGCGGGCTTGCCGCAATGTATCCAGCAAAGATGAGCGAATCAGACCGGGTAATACGTTGGTGCAAAACGCCTTTCCTAAGGTTTCCATTTCCTGTTGGGTTTTGCCTTTGAAACAAAGGGATAACAATTGCTCTTTAGCCTTGTCGTTAGACCATGACCCGGTAAAGAACAGACCGGCAAATCGAAAGGGGGTGAGGAGCGCAACCTTTATCCGGCTTACCGGATTCAAGGCAAACCACAAAAAATGCAGGAGTGTATCGCCCCTGGTAAGCGTACCATCAAAATCACACAAATGCAATATATCCTGTTTATCGTTCGTCATGAGCGGTAATGACCATAAAATGGGTGGTTTCCTCCAGTGGACGGCTCCCGGATAGCCATTCACGGGTCAGGGAAAGTTCCGGGTCTGTCTGGATTTTTGACCAGAATGACTTCTGGATGAACAAGGTTGGTTGGTTTTGCCAAAATGCTTGCTGTATGATGTGATTATTTCCGTTGGTTTCCCGGTTTACTACCCAGTCCAGTGGAAGTGGCGGATGGGTTTTGGTTAAGAAATGAGCCTGTGGAAAGGCCGGCAATACGGCGAAGTTTTCATGCCGGGAAGCCAGTTGTTTTAATTCCAGATACATCGCGGCCGTTTCGGCATTCGAATATATGCCGGTCAGCGCCGGAAAAATGCGCCCCAGGTTCTCATTCATCTGATTCCGTTTGCCATCCCTGTAAACAAAGGAATAGCCTGTATAAAAGGCCAATAACAGCAACAAAAGATATCCGGCGGTTAAGCTGCTCTTCCAATGGCGCCAACGGGTACTTTGAATAAAGGTGTCCGACAGGTTTATGCCGGCCCAAACCCAGGGAGTTGCATACAGTATAGGAAGATTATAGCCCCAGCTTACGGCTGCCGACCATGAAATGGCCATCATCAGCCATCCGGCTCGTTGTGTACGGAATACCGATAGCAGCCGGGATGTCCAGGCAGACGCATGATGGTTCCTCCAGAAAGGAGTAATCAGGTACCATAATCCCAACCAAAACATCGCTCTTGATTGGGCAAAAGGAACAGTATGCTCTTGCCGTAGCCAGGTAATACCCGCCAGACTCAGTGGCAGCGCAACCAACCAAACAATCCACAGGAGCCATCCCGTTTTCACATTTTTAGGTTGATACTGCCCATAAAAAGCCGGTATCAGCAACATCAAGCCAGGTATGGAAAGTTCCGGAGTTATGCGAAAATAATCCAGGATTCCATGTTCCAGAGCCTGATGCCAGGTTGCGGACCCGCCGGTCATTTGCAGGAATGGGTTTAGTTGCCCCGATGCATTAAATATGGCTGCCACTATTCCGGCCACCAGTAAAAGTCCTGCCATAAACACCCCCATGTTTTGAACAGGCTTTGCCGGCCGGAGCGCCGCGAAAATCAGGAAGACGGGCAATAAAGGGTAAAAGGACTGTTTACATAACAAGCAGGCCGCCAGCGCCACTCCGGAGAGGAATACCGTCCAGGGAGCATCTTTTATCAGAAGCCATGCAGCTATAACGGCAAATAAAATACCATCAACTGTATGCCATGCCATGGGTGGATAACAATGCGCAGATACCACGAAGCCAAAAACAGCCAGCATCCATCTGGCCGAACCCTTGCTAAGCGCTGAAGCGCCAATCGCTGAATAAGCGGCAAGTTTCCCGTAAAAAATCCAGCGCTCACCCAAAATTGCCCAATGGTCTGGCAACCACGTCAATTCCATCATGCGCAACCAGACCGGTAAAGGCGGGCGAACATATACCACTTCCTGATAAAGCGATTTGCCACTCAGAACCTGCCAGGCTAAACCGGTGAGAAAACCGCCATCCGTTTCATTGATGCCATATGGAGCGTAAAACAGGCAATAGCCAACCACCAGGCTAAAGAATAGCAAGGGCCAGTGTCTGGAACTAAAATAGAATGGTTGTAAATGGAACATGTTGGCCTTTGCCTGAATTTCCTGACAAAAATCTGAAAAGTATCGGGTTTAAGTATAGATATCTTTGCCGCATGAATCAGCAAGCCTATCCAACACCGGAAACATTTACCCGGGCGCGCAGCGCAGAACTTTTTGAAACCGCTAAAACCTATTTTCCGGGAGGCGTCCACAGCCCGGTAAGAGCCTTCAGGAGTGTACAAGGTCCACCTGTTTTTTTTGAACGGGGAGAAGGGTGCCATCTGTATGATGTGGATGGTCAGGCTTATATAGATTTTTGTTGTTCCTGGGGGCCGCTTATCCTCGGCCATGTGCATCCGGAGGTGGTGGCACGAGTGCAGGATACAGTAGCCAGGGGTATGACTTTCGGCACCCCAACGCCTCATGACAACCTGATTGGCAAGCTGGTGCTGGATAACCACCGTTTTATCGAAATGATACGTTTCGTAAGCAGTGGGACCGAGGCAGTTATGAGTGCTTTACGATTGGCCCGGGGGGTAACCGGAAAAAGTAAAGTCATTAAATTTGAAGGGTGCTATCACGGTCACGTTGATTCCCTGATGGTGAAGGCAGGATCCGGATTGGTCACCTTTGGCATCAGCACTTCAGCAGGCATTCCTGCATCTTTTGCTGCAGAAACCATAGTTGTGCCATTGGGAGATGCAGAAGCCTTCGAGTCGGCGCTGAAACAATATGCAGGAGAAGTAGCTTGTGTCATCATAGAGCCCATTCCGGCAAACAATGGCTTGCTGCTTCAACATCGGGCATTTTTGCAGTTTTTGCGAGATAAAACCCGGGAATACGGGGTGTTGCTCATTTTTGATGAAGTGATCTCCGGATTTCGCGTAGGATTTGAAGGAGCTGCCGGCTTGTATCAAATTCAGCCGGATATCATCACCTTCGGCAAGATTATCGGAGGTGGAATGCCGGTGGGAGCCTATGCCGCCAGCAAAGAAATCATGGAGCATGTGGCGCCTGTTGGTCCTGTTTATCAGGCTGGAACCCTGAGCGCAAATCCGGTGGCCATGGCTGCTGGATTTGCTACACTGACGGAGCTTTTGAAGCCAGGTTTTTATGAAAATCTGGAGGAAAAAACGAGCCGGTTTACCGCACGTCTGCAGGCTTACTGCGATCAAAAAGGATATGAAGTGACTTTCCCGCATGTAGGTTCCATCTTTTGGCCAACATTTACCAGAGAAACCATCCGTCGC
>DLXL01000350.1:3697-6605 GCA_003448025.1 Saprospirales bacterium
TCGAGAAACCATCCGTCGCAGTGATGAAATTGATGACTCCCGCATGCGTTTCTTCAAGGTCATGCACCTGGAATGTTTGAAAAGAGGCGTTTATTTCGGTCCATCCGGGTATGAAGTGGGCTTTATTTCTGCTGCCCACACAGAACAGGATCTTGATTTCGCTGCAAGCCGGATTGAAGCCAGTCTGGATCTTGTTTTTTCTGCATAAGAGGGTCAAATCCTTACTTTGTCTTCACTTGTCTATTTACTTCCACCTGAAATGTCGGGAGAGCAAATATCTTTGCGCCGATTTTGCGTAAAGGTGTATGCAAAAGGTTGAGTGTTTTTTTGAAAATCAAGGACTTATCTGCTACTTACATGAGAAACTTCTCTGCTTTTATTCTTGCTGTTTTTTTACCGGTATTCCTGTTTGCCCAAAAAGGTACGATTCGCGGTAATGTTTTTGACAAGACCAATGCAGCTCCGGTGGGATTTGCTACTGTTGCCATTGAAGGAACAGGCTTAGGGGCTACCACTGATTTGAATGGTTTTTTTACAGTTGGTAATATTCCTGCGGGAAAACAAAAAATCCGAATCTCTTTCCTGGGTTATGAGGATTACACCGCAGAAATTGAGATCAAAATAGGTGAAATCCTGTACCAAAATATCTTTTTGGAGGAAAGCGGTACCCAGTTGGATGAGGTTGTAGTAAGTGGCAAAAAAGCGCAGGCAAGAACAGAAGTTCAGGTGTCGAAAATTGCGGTTACGCCCAAGCAAATCCGTGCCCTGCCATCCGCAGGCGGTCAGGCAGATATAGCCCAATACCTCACCGTACTTCCGGGTGTGGTGTTTACCGGCGACCAGGGTGGCCAGTTGTATATCCGCGGCGGTTCTCCGGTGCAAAACCGGATTTTGCTCGATGGTATGACGATTTACAATCCGTTCCACAGCATTGGTTTTTTCTCTGTTTTTGAAACAGAATTGATCCGTAATGTGGATGTATTGACCGGTGGCTTTAATGCGGATTATGGCGGCCGTGTTTCCGCAGTGGTAGATGTAAAAACCCGTGAAGGCAATCGCAAACGCCTCGCCGGTGTGGTGTCTGCCAGTCCTTTCCAGGCAAAAGCTGTGCTGGAAGGGCCAATCGTTAAACTTAAAGAAGATGGTGGCGCGAGCATCTCTTTTGTGGTAACTGGTAAAAAATCCCTGATAGACCAAACTGCCCGCTCCTTGTATAGCTATGTAGGCGACACCTCCAATATCTTTGGACTCTTTGAGCAGTCTGAACTCTGGAAAGCCCCTAACCGCGATACCAATGTGGTAAGAGGGATCCCTTTCCAGCATGAAGACCTGTATGCAAAGGTTACCCTCCTGACAGGCAATGGCAGCAAACTCAATGTTTTTGGATTTAATTACAAAGATGCCGTGAATTATGGCATTACCGACTACGGCTGGAGCAGTGCAGGTGGAGGCATGGACTTCACCGTGATACCGGCCAACTCCAATACCATTATCAGTGGTGTAATCACCGCATCAGGATATGATACCTATATAGAAGAGGCAGACCGACTTCCCCGTAAAAGTGGCATTTCCGGTTTTAATGCCGGGTTGAATTTTACCAACTTTGGCAGGGATAGTGAATTCAAATACGGACTTGAACTGGTTGGTTTCAAAACAGAGTTTGAATTTGTCAACTTTAAAGGATTCCCCATCGGCCAGACGGAAAACACCACAGAAATCAGCACATATGCCAAATATCGCAAAAAGATAGGGCCATTGGTTATTGAGCCTGGGTTCCGTTTGCAGTATTATCAGTCGCTGAACGATTTTAATGCAGAACCTCGTCTGGGTCTCAAATATAATATTTCTGACCGCCTGCGATTTAAAGCTGCAGGAGGTTATTATTCCCAGAATCTGCTTTCCACCGTTAATGAACGCGACATTGTGAATTTGTTCGTAGGCTTTTTATCAGGCCCGGAGGAAGCTTTGTACAAACCCGGAACCCAACCTGGTGTTGACGCCAATCGTACAGACCACCGCTTGCAGAAATCCATTCATGGCGTGAGTGGATTTGAAATTGATGTAACCGATAATTTCGACCTCAATGTGGAGGGATATTACAAGCGTTTTACCCAATTGATTGCATTGAACCGGTATAAGCTTGCCGGTACGGATCCCAATTTTATAACAGAAACCGGAGATGCTTACGGTCTGGACATTACCGTTAAAATAGAGGCAAAACGGGCATATCTCTGGGGTGCTTATTCCTATGGATTTGTTACCAGAAATGATGGTGTTCAGGAGTATCCTCCGGTATTTGACCGTCGGCACAACCTGAATCTGGTAGGTACATATCAGTTAGGCAAGAAAAAGGAATGGGAAGCAGGCGTACGCTGGAATTTCGGTTCCGGGTTCCCGTTCACCCAAACCCAGGGATTTTACAACAATGTAGATTTCAGCAACGGGGTAAATACCGATATACCCGGAGGCAACTCTACCGCAGAGCAACTGGGTATTATCTACGCAGCAGAGCGCAATGGCGGGCGTCTGCCTTACTATCACCGCCTGGATATTTCCATGAAACGCATTTTCAAGTTCAGCAAAAACAGCTTGCTTGAACTCAACATCTCTGCCACGAATGCGTATAACCGTCCCAACATTTTCTACTTCGACCGCGTACGCTACACCCGGGTGAACCAGTTGCCGATTCTGCCAAGTGTTAGTGCTACGTATCAGTTTTAATGGTCATTTAGAGGTTATTTAGGTCATTTGGGTCATTTTGGGTCATTTGGGCCATTTTGGGTCATTTGGGCCATATTGAGTGCGTTGCAAGAATACTTCACCCTGCCAGACTTTGTCACCCTGAGCGCAGCGAAGGGTCTGATATTAAGAGTACACTCAGTTCCTTCGCTACGCTCAGGATGACAAC
>DLXL01000445.1 GCA_003448025.1 Saprospirales bacterium
GAAGAAGTAGAGATTCCCGAGGAGAAGTTCGGAAAAAGTGTTCCAGGCTCGGTATTCCGGGTGCGCTTTAAGCGAGTCTGGTTGATGGACCGTTTCAAAAAAATGGTATTGGTCGTTCATGATGGAATCCGCTCTTTCCCAGGATATTTTCCCGTATTGAGCATCTTGTCTCGCCTGCCGGATAAACTGATCTGTTCGTCCGAATGGATTGGCAGCAAATAACCCTAAGTGCGTTACGCCAGGGTATATTCCCGCTAATTTGGTGGCCACTTTGGAGCCCTGAGAGTGACCTGCAACCACCAGTTTTTGGGTGCTAACCCAGGGCTGTTTTTTCAAAAAATCCAGTACTGAACCGGCTCTTTGCACATAACGATCCAGATAGTCGGCTTCCACATAGGCTCTTGGAAAGGAGTAGGGGGCGTTTTGATCCGTAATGAACTGGAATTGCGGATTGATCTGGTTTTTTCCGGCAATGGCAGGAATATGCGGCATGGAAATCACTACAACATGATAGTGCTTCCGGAGTGAAGGCAGGTCGAAATTACCGATGCCGCCTCCCAGCATATATAGACCATAAGACTCAATCTCAGCAAACAAGGGCACAGGAAGGGAACCCTGGCAAAACAATAATACTGGTTTTGACTGGTTGATTGAGGTATCGGCCAGAATGAAGGAGATGGAGTCTTGCGTTGTTTGGAGTTTGAATAAGAGCGCCTGCTTATTGATGAGTTGTGGAGTGCTTTGGGAAAAGGCAAGGGTATAAGCCAATAACAGGCTGATCGTCAGGTAATGGTGTTTCATGTAGGGAGAAAGTATACATCATCATAGACATCTGTCTGTATTTCAAGTTGCAGTGCTGTCCGATAAAAAATCCAGCGCACCACGGTATAATCTTCCAATCGGTACTTGCTTATGTCGGGTAAGGACTTCCCCTGCATTAAAAGATTGAACATGAGGAGTAGCTACCAGAAACGAACGATGCACTTGCACCAGTTGAAAATCTCGCAGTAGCTGACTAATTTCCCTCAAGCTGTACTTGGTTAATAGTTTTTGTCCGTCGCTGAGGTAAAGTATCACGTACTCCCGGGCGCTTTCAATGACTTCTATTTCGTTTAACCAAACTCGAACCATGTTTTTATTGACGTTGAAAAAGTGGAAGGCGCGGGTTGCTTTTGTCGTATTCTCCGGGGAACGAAGTTTTCCAACTGCTTTCAAAAAACGCTGAAAATCTATGGGTTTTACGAGGTAGTCTACTACGCCAAGCTCATAGCTTTACAAAGCATAATTGGGAAACGCAGTACACAGGATCACCTGCGGCGGTTGGGTGAGCGAACGCAGGAAGTCCAGGCCTTTCATGCCTGGCAGGTGGATGTCGAGAAAAAGAACATCCACTGTTTGCTGCAAAAGGGCATCATGTGCATGGTGTGCATCAGGACATTTTCCCACCAGATTCAGGCCAGGTGTTTGGGAAATAAAATCTTCCAAAATCCCTGCTGCCAGTGGCTCATCCTCTACGATCAAACAATTTAATGGTGGTTTTTTATCCATAGAAAAGCTTCAAAGTCTTTTTCCGTTTGAATGATCTCCAGGTTGCTTTTTCCCGGAGAAAGCAGTTCAAGCTGCCGCTCGAGGTTGGAAAGGCCAATACCATCCTGACCCAACTGATAGTTTTCGGGCAAGGAATTTTTTACCCGAAATTCGAGTTGATTTCCTTTTTGGATTAACGTGATGGCAATATAAGCTCCATCCCTTTGTTCGCCTGCGCCATGTTTGAAAGCATTTTCCACCAAAGGAAGCAACAGCAACGGCGGGATCGGGAAACCCGAATGTTCACAGTCAACAACAATAGTTACTTTTAGTCGATCTTCATCAAAGCGCAGTTTTTCCAGATCGATATAATCGTTCACCGTTTTCAACTCTGATTCCAATGTAACCGCAGGTTTTTCAGACTCATACAGTACAAACCGTAGCAGATTGGCTAATCTCAACGCTGCAACGGGGGTTTGAGGTGATTGTTTTCGGGCAAGGGCATAGATATTATTGATGGTATTGAGTAAAAAATGGGGGCGTACCTGATTTTTCAGGGCCTGCAATTCAGCACTTGTTTTTTCTGCACGCAGTTGAGCCGTTAACCGCAGATTTATTTGATATTGCAAAAATAATTGGGCAGTCAGATAAAGGCTCATGGCCAGCACCACATCAAAAAAATCATACAAATACCGCCATCCCCAAAGCTCAATGGTAGAATCAGGGAAAAATTGAGGAACCGTCCAGCAATATTTAATACTTCGGTTCAGAAAACCGGCCACCAGCGCAAAAAGAATCAGGCCTCCAAAGACCATCCATTTTTTCTTCTGCGAATATTGCATAACCCATTTCCAGCCTGCCATGGCTGCGGCAATTTGCACAGGCATCATGGCGCCCTGGGATAAAACATACTTGGCGAAATGGTCATCGTATCGGGAGTTGGTATAGGCTATGGCAAGCCAATACCCCATCCAAAAGAATACTTGCCAGTTTATGCGAAGTTTCATCCGGCAAAATTATAGGCAAAAACTTAGTCAGTTGCTGTTTTCGGTATGGCGGAAATGGTTGTTCGTTGACTTTATCATTGGCCGGGAACATGAAGGGATAGTTTTGTAGCCAATGGACTTAGGATCAATCCAGGTTCCAACGATAAAAAATTAAGCTATGAAACATTTTACATTGATTATTGCCTTCCTGTTTAGCCTGCTTTGGGTTAATTCTTTGCACGCTCAACCTGTATTCCAGAAAAAAAACAATACTCCCATAACTTCCCAGGGAGGCGATTCCCGGTCAGTTTGCTGGGTAGATGCTAATGGTGATGGCCTGCTCGACTTGTTTATTTCCAATGGAAAAGAAGGTGGAGAAAATAACTTTTTATACCTCAACATCGGAAACGGACAATTTGAATCTTTGTCAGGCAGCCCGATCGTGCAGGATGGAACGCCATCTGATGGAGCATCCTGGGCTGATTACGATAATGACGGTGATCTGGATTGTGTTGTGGTCAATTGGTATGGCGTGAATAATCTATTATATCGAAATGAAGGAAATGCAGGCAACACACCTCAGTTTTCCCTGATACAGACCAGTGTAGTAGGTCAGGATGGGGGCTATTCAGAGGATGTTTCATGGGGCGATTATGACAACGATGGGCATATTGATCTGTACATCAGTAATAGTGCCGGAAACAAACGGAATTTTTTGTATAAAAATGATGGTTCCGGAGGATTTCAAAAGGTGTTGAATTCCCAGGCGGCAACGGACCAGAACACCTCACGCTGTGTTACCTGGACCGATTATGATCATGATGGCGATGCAGACCTTTTCGTTACCAATGAAGCAGGACAAAATGAGAACTTGTATCGGAACGACGCCGGAATATTGACAAAAGTTACCGGCGGTCCATTACTCACGGCAGGAGGAAAAACGATGTCAGCCAGTTGGGCTGATTATGATAATGACGGGTTATTGGATGTTTTTTTAGCGAATGATGGAGGTGTAGATCAATTGTTTCATAATGAGGGGAATGGGGTATTCACACTGGTAGGAGGAACCCCATTCAGTACCGGAGTAACCAATTCTTTCGGAAGTCAATGGGCAGATGTCAATAATGATGGCTGGCTGGATCTGGTTGTAACCCATGCCTTTTGGGGAGGTCCCTGGAAAAATGCGCTTTATTTGAATAATGGCAATGGTACGTTTACGCAAAATACCACAGAAGTTCCCTGTACTGACCAAGGCTGGTCCTACGGTTGTGCTTTTGGCGATTTAGATAAAGATGGCGACCTTGATCTTGCTGTAGCCAATTGTTACAATGCCACCCAGGACAATAGTCTGTATGAAAATCTAAGTAGTGAAAATGGTAATAGCTGGCTGGAAATTGAATTGAAGGGCGTTCAAACCAATCGAAGTGCTATAGGCAGCAAGGTGTGGCTCACGGCGGATATTGAAGGAGAAACCATCACACAACTCAGAGAAATATCGGCCCAATCAGGCCATTGCGGCCAGAATCAGTTGGCAGCTCATTTTGGCTTAGGCAAATTAGATAGCATTCGGAATGTGGTGGTGGAGTGGGGTTCAGGCAATGTGAACATGTACATAGATATTCAGCCCAATCAATGGATTACCCTTGTGGAGCAACCAAGCAGCCAGGTGCAGGAATTGCCGCTGTGGCTGGAGAACATTGCCTTCTTTCCAAATCCTTTTTCCGAAAATATAGGTGCAAATATTAATCTGGAAGAGCCATGCTCCATACACTTTGAATGTCTGGATACCAGCGGACGGGTAGTGCTTGATTTGGGTTGGCGGCATCTCCCAGATGGCGCACATAAAATAGAATGGTCCGGTGTTTCCCTGAAATCCGGAGTCTATCTGCTCAAATGCACCTCAGGTTCATCCACCATCCTCCGAAAAATAATCAAAACCTAAAGCCTCCACCGTTTTCTCTCCGCCGGCCGTTGCGCGGGTACAACGGCCGGCAAGAGAGTGTCTATTACATCTAATTATCCAGGGATTAATCTTAGCACTTTTGTATTCGCAGATTCCCAGAAAATAATAACTTTATCTGTTTGGTGTGTGGAGTTGCATTTTGGGTGTATTAGCCGTAGTCAAATGCTAGCAGGCAGTCGTTTGGATTATAGCGCTTATGCTTCAAGGTCAATTCATTGGTACTGCAAGTGTATGGGTGTTACATCTCACATAAAAAAGATTTCAAACTGATTTCTCGGTAAAAAATGCCGGTTTTTTATATTTTATATGTAGTTTAATTTGTTCAAAATCAGTGTATTGTATTGATTTTTAAGCACTTTTTTTCTCGTTGGTTTTTGCTACTTTTGCCAGTGCATTAATAATCATACCATGAAATTATTGGAGTTACTGCAACAGCTGTCGCCTGCTGAACACAAAAGCTGGGAGCGTTTTCTCGAATCGCCTTATTTCAGGG
>DLXL01000480.1:0-2607 GCA_003448025.1 Saprospirales bacterium
GGTTTTTCCAGATCATCATTTCTTTGCTTGGTTTCTGATTGCCATAGCGCATACACGGAGAAATTTCTGCTTTTGGTCCACAACACACGGGCCAAAAATTCCTTTCCGTTTGAGGGCGCAGCCACCCCAAATCTGAGCCATGGGTGCCTCCATACATCTGCATAAAGATTGATTTGAACCCGCCGGACCCAGCGAATATCTGCGCCCAGATATAATCCTTGCTCATTTGAGGCACCGGAAACCTCTGCAAACGGGTTTCCATAGATGGATTGATAATCCTTTCCTAGGGAGCGGTGAACGGCCGTGAGCGTAACATGTCGGTCGGCAGAAAAAAGCAGGCCATTTACAGCAGCCACTCCTCCATTATTACTTCTCGCGGTTTCTCCAAAAAAGAAAAGATTCCGCCATCGATAATTATAATCCAGGCTTATGCCAGTCAAGCTTTGTCCGCTAAAACTGTATTTGCGGTACGGCGCAAAGGTTGGCTCCCAGGGTTTATCGTATTTGATATGCAGCGCATTAGCTGTAACGACACCTCGTTTCCCTAACCAGGACGCGGACAGTCCGCCAACCTTTTCCTGAAGCTGTTTTTCATCGGCAATCTCTGCCGGAGTGCGGTGAAGGCCTGAAGTTTGCAGGGAAGTAAAAACCTGATCCTGAAACTCCATCTCCAGCGTATCCGGTGCCAGCACATTGGCATCCCTGCGGCGATTGGAATACAATGCCGTCACTTCCAACTTTTTATGGATAGCAATGGTGGCAGCTACCCCCCGGAAGAAAAAAGCTTCACCGAAGGCTGCATAGGCATTGAGTTTACGGCCTCCGCGAGCTACGGATACTGTTTCAGCTGACTTGCCTGGCGCAAATCCTGTTTGCAACAATAAGCCCTGACCCAGTCTGGCAGAGTAATCTCCTACGGCAAGCGCTTTTACATGTCGGTTCCAGTTCTGGACGAAGATATGTGCGCTGTAAAAGTCGAATCCGTGCTTGTTGCTTCCTTTAAAAAGCGCTTCTCCGGCATCACTTTCAGCCGTAAATCCAAATCGGAGCCGGTTATCGTATGTATGCCGGTATCTGAGTGCCCAGGCGTTGGCTCCGCCTTCTACTTTCTCAGGATCGAAATTGGGCGGATCAGGATGTGCCCAGCGCAAAAAAAGTTCATTATCTCCTTTGCTGAATCCACGTAACAGCGAGGTATTACGGGTGTCTAATCCGGACTTTATTTTGGCAAAAGGCAAAATGCGCCGGATATCTGAAAGCTCCCAGCCAGGCACTGCCTGCAATTCATGTTCGCTTAAAAAGGAACCGAACTGATCCCTGTAGGCAATGAAATTTTCCACCTGAATCTCATTCAACAGGAACGTGGCCAGGAGTTCTTCCTTTGATACTGTATTGAGGTTCAGTGGCTTTTCACGCAATTGCTCCAGACTTTCCAGGAACAACTGTGCATCAGACTCTGAGGCTCCTTCATTATCACGGAAAAAGTTTTCCAGCAATTCATCATCATTTTGAGCAGCTAAAAGAGCTGGTACTACTGCGAGCAGTAACACCATCCAAAACTTTAAGAAAATTTTTTGTCTCCCAATGTGTGTACAAATGGGGTACTCGTGCGTCATAAGAAAGAATTTTCGGAAACAATGTTAGGGCGAAAGTTTCGTTTGTAGCATAAATTTTACAGAACGGAATTTCTGTCTTTTTCAAAGTCATGAAACGTTCATAAACACTACCTTTGCACAACATTATTTAACCACTCAAATCAGTTTTCTCAAACATGAAAAAATCTGTTTTAGGAATTCTCGCAGGCGCTGCCCTGATGTTTTCCATGGCCTCTTGCGGCGAAAAATTGCTCACTGAAGAGCAGGTACAGGTTGAAATCACCAAAGGTTTCGATGCCGGTAAAGCTGCTGTTGAGCAGGAAATGTCTGCCAAGTGCGATGCTGAATTCGAAGGACGACTAACAGCTGAGGTTGACCGCCTCAAAGCAGAATTCGAGGCTGCAGCTCCAGCTCAGTAAGGTAAAACCCAGGGAACCGATTCATTCAATTCAAACCACTCACGAAAATTATTCCACAAAATGAATAAAAAATTGTTCTTCGCTGGCGTACTGGCTATAGCCGGCTTCATTGGCCTGACGGCTTTTGACGGCAAAACCCTTGCCCAACAAAAAGAAGAAATCGCTGCAGCAGTAACAGCCAAGCTGGAAACCCTCCGTTCCGAAAAAGCAGCTGAATGCGATGCACGCGTTCAAACGGAAGCTACTACACGCTTTGAAACATGGAAGGCTGAACAAGCTGCGGCTCCAGCTGCTCCAGCGCCTAAAAAAGGCGCTGCTAAAAAAGGCGGAAGCAAAGGTCCTAAAGTAGATCCGCTCCCAGCTCCTCCTCCTCCTGCAAAAACAGATCCAAAATCTACCAAGATGGAAGGTGGTAGCAACACTGATGAAAAGGCTAAGAAAATGGAAGGTGCTCCGGCAAATACCGACAAAAAGAAAGCCAAAATGGGTGGCGGCAACTAATTCCGCTCCTGTTTATTAGTTATCAAAAAAGTCTCTCCGAAGTTTTCGGGGGGGCTTTTTTGTTTATGGGGGTTTATGGGGTTTATGTAGCG
>DLXL01000480.1:2855-3093 GCA_003448025.1 Saprospirales bacterium
ATGATATTCCGGGAAGGTTTATTGGGTCAACAGTATGTACATTAGTCATATTTGGCCACCAAATTTGACTGGAAACATCTATACCCTCTTGTAACCGTTCGTTTCAACGAGTATCCTGGAATACCCCACCCAACACAGCTACCCTCTTTACAAAAAATCGGTATCCATAAGCTTTTGAAGAGGAGATGTTTTGCAAAAAAGATAAATGTGGCATAAGGTTGACCCGTCCTAAAAAAAG
>DLXL01000208.1:0-5464 GCA_003448025.1 Saprospirales bacterium
TTTAAAAATGCACGGGGCTATAAATAGTCAAAAGGGATCACAGATGAATATACTTCCTGAACGTCCACACCGCAATCACAGCAATTAAAATTCGGATCATCTGTGGGAAAAGACGGAGAAAGATAGGGCAGCAAGCAGCCTGAATCGTATGGCGGTGCGATTTCTTTTTTGCAAGCCCAAAAGGAAAGGAGCAAAAAGATACCAATTCTGCAGGAAGATAATTTCATATATCGTGTTTTTATACTTGTATTTTGAAAAATAGAACGTGCCAATTGTAGAGACAATTTCAGGCTATTACATAAAACTGTTTTGAAACTATTGACGCTGGATACGCTCCTTTAGTTGTATTCATTTCCTTACCGAGCTGACGTGAGTGGCTAAACTAATGTTCTCACAAATCTGGCCCAGGAGCCATTCACCAATGCCTGGCTGCTGACGTGGGTGCGCTGGGTCAAAAAAGACCGGCGGAAAAGCTGCGGGGTCGTAAGACCCTCGCAGGGCGAAAAAACCAACGTGGGTCATCACCCCCCAAAAGGAATGATAACCCACATCAGATCAACCATCGATCCTATCGTTCATCGTCCATCGTTCCCTACCGTCCGCCGGCAACAATCTTTCCACTGGCCAGCGTTTTTCCTTTTTCTGTGAGGCGCCAGAAATACAGCCCGCCACTCAGATTTTCCCGGTACACCGTGCAACTCTGCTGGTTGAAATGCAATACCTGTACCCGTTTGCCGGCCGAATCAAAAATCTCCAAGATCCGGTCTTTAGCCTCCGGCAAATCCGCAGGCAGTATGAACTGCGCCTGATCCATGAACGGGTTGGGCATTACCTGCACCTGCACGCGCGCCTGATCCGGATAATCGTCTGTAGATACCAACAGATACTCGCCATAAACCCGGGTCACCGTATTGGTAATGATGGGCGGATTCTGATCAAAATAAATGGCCGCCTTATTGTGTACCGCCGTACCGTTGGGCAATTCCGGTTTTGGGTAAATTCGGAAGGAGAAATACCCCTGCGACCCCTCCGGATTGGTGGTGCTGTCTGGCAATAAAATGTTGTCAAACCGCACATGCAAAATACTGTCGCTGATCTGGGCAAAGGTGTAGGCATGACTCGCACCCAACAGCTCTATCCTGGACGGGTCCATTTTTGCTGAAATCGTATCCCGCAAAATCACCAGAAATGCCGTGTCGTTGCCGGTGTTCTGGAACCGAATGGTGTACTCCAGCGGCGTGCCCGGACGCACCAGGTGCTGTTCGCCAAAACCAAGCGGCAAGGCCGTTTTGTCGTTCGGATCGTATGAGTTCACCACCTCCATACAGCGACTCGTAGACACCGGGCCCGCATTGCCACCCAAACCACTCGGAGAACCGCCTCCCATACCCAGGCAATTGGTGAGGGAATAGGTCACAATGGTATCGCCTGGCGCACCCGGCTCCTGCTGTGCCTCAATGCTTACCGTGGTAGAGTCAAACATCGGCAGTACCCCATGCACTACCTGCGCTCCGGCCAACAACTGGAAATTGCCCTGGAACAGTACAATCTGATCTTCAACAATCACAAAATCCAGCAATCCGGCATTCGGACCATTGCCCACATTCTTGATGGTGAAATAAATAGAATCCGAATCGGTATCACATTCACCATCCACTTCCACGATGGCGCCCTGCCAGGATCCCGGGTGCATACACGGTGAATAATCCAGCAGTTTCGCAGCAATACATACCTGTTGACCAATCTGCAAATCACAATCGGCCGTGGTGTAAATCTTGATTTGTTCCCAGTCAATGGGTGTACCAAAGGGCACATCACCCAGTTCGTAGGTCAGCTTGTTGCCGTCTATGGCGTCCGGAACCGGCACGCCGCCACCATAAGTAAGCATTGGATCAAGCGTTACTTCCAGGGTCTGATCTTCTGCCGCTACTGTACCCAGGTTCTGGTAGTTGACTACAATGGTGCGCGTAGAGCAGGGCCGAACACTGTTCCCTTCAATATGGAGGCCCATTTCCGGACAATTCAAGGCTGCATAAGCCACAAAATCTTCGGTTTGTACCAGCGGATCTGTTCCCGCCAGACTGATATTCCTGACAGCCTGACCACAGATGGCAAAATTTTGGTTCAGCGGATAGAGTTTCAGGGTATAATCGCCGGATGGCACAAAAATGGAATACTCCCCATTGGCATCCGTTTTCCAGTTGATGTTGCCGCCGTTGTATTGCAGGTTCATATCCCACAACACAACCGGAGGCTCCGCAGGATCGGCCAGACAATTATCGTTTTGATCCATTACCACCTTGCCTTTAATCTGGTGAATCAGATCCAGACTTTGGATCGGCAGGTCTACCACCTCAGCCCCGTTGGCATTGGCCGGAAACGATACGGTATTGGCAGCGGTAGGGCACAGGAAAAAGAAATGTTCATTCGGGTCTGCCGTGATCGTGAAATCGCCCGCTGGAAGTACCAGACGATAAGCGCCCTCACCATCGGAAAAGGATGCAAAGCTTTCCAGGCCGTTGGATGCCACTACTTTGGTGTGGTAAAGGCCCGGTTCTCCGGCCTCTGCAGTGCAACTTTCGTTGTTGTCTTTGCGCACAAAACCGGTCACATGATTCTCAAAAAGGCCGGTATTGGCGCTTATTTTCATGAACCCCATTTCATCGCCCGAGCTTTTTCCTACACCGGCCGCCCAGCCATCGGCTTCCGGCACACCGTTCATGGTAACCAGGGGTAGCTGGGCATCCACGGGCGATTCTGCACTCCAGTTCAGGTTGCCATCCGCATCAAAGCGCATGAGGTAGCCACGGTTTGTGGCAGTAGTGCCAAATGCCAGGAAGGTGCCGTCAGGATATGCCCGAACGCCTGTAAGGGATGTTGGAATGGGCAAATCCGGGCTAACACTGGTTTCCACGCCATTATCGTCGTAAAACCGGAAATGCCATTTGCCGGTATTTTGCACATAAACACACACACCGAAACCGCCGTTTGGCATGGGAAAGATCTGGCCAAAGCCGGATGCCGGCTGAATTTGCCAAACCTGCGTGCCGGTATTGGTCAGTCTGGTAATCAAGGTGGAATTAAACTTACGGAACAACAGATCGCCATTGGCCAGTACCACCGGAGGATCCTGAATGCCCTGTAGCGTAACATTGTAGTTAAATACCTCGTTGCCGGCCGGATCCAGGTGCTTCAAGGATTTGGTGTTTCCATCAGAGTACACCAAAAAATTGCCATTGTCCAGAATATCCAGCACCTGCGCTGAGCGTTGAAATCCAGCCACTGGTTTTTGGTAATCCAGACTGCCATCGGCATTCAAACGCAGCAAATGGATATCGGTGGAGTCGTTGTGCAAACCCATAATCCAGTCGCCATCCGGAAGCTCAAATGCACTTCCTTTCGGGAAGGTAAGTCCCCCCCGGCCCTGGGGCGGCGGCACATAAAGATTATCCCACTCCACATTCAATGCGGCATCCAGCTTGATCACCCTGGGGCGCATATCGATGCCAATGGTATTCCAGTCGGTTACTTCTACCTGACCGGTAAGCAGGTAGCCGCCATCTGCAGCCAGGCTAACCGACAAACCCGTGGAAGTTTCAAAACCTGCCTGGGTAGGGAAAACGATTTTTTGGTTTTGTTGGGCGTTCGCCAAGGTTGCGCCAAGGCAGATGAACAAACAGAGCATGTGCATCAGAGAAAGCAAATTCTTTTTCATAGTTGTATAATGTTTGGTACGATGCAAAAGTGTCGGCACAAGCCCTCCGGAAACAAAATCATTTTTTTAAATTTGCCGGATAACTTTTAATTAGATTCTGTCGTTTTTTATTGATTAACAATGTTTTAAGAATGGATAATTCAGCCATCATGGAAGCCATTGCTGCGCTAAATGCCTGGGAAATTCGGGAATTTCGGCGTTGGCTGGAATCTCCGGCCTTTTCTACAAGGGCAGAATACCTGCCGCTGTACGATTACCTGGTAAAATGTACAGCCCGCAACAAGCCTGCCGATGCCACCCAAATCAGGCAAAAATTGGGCATTTCCGAAGAAAAAAAAGTGCGCTACCTGTTGTCGGGCCTGCTGGATGTGATCCGTGAATTTTTCATTCAAAAAGAAATGGAATCCGACACCGGTCATCGGGAAATTTATCTCCTGCGCGCCATGCGCAAGCGCAACCTGGAAAAAAACTTTAACCTGGCCGACCGGGAATTTGATAAAGTGCTGGAACAAACCGGACAGGCGCATCTGGACCGGTTTCTGCTGAATTTTCAGCGCCACCGCGAGCGGTACGAATGGGGAACGGCGCAAAACCGCGCACAAATTTTTCCCTTCGAGTTACTCAGCACCCAACTCAATACCTGGTATGCCGGCCAGCTCATGCAGCTGGCTTGTATGGAAAAAACGCAGCAGGCCGTACGGCGCCAGGAAACCCATATCCCGCCGGATTGGACCCTGTCTTTGCTGGAACAATTGCCCGGACAACGCCTACAACAACCGGCCGTAGCCTTGTATTACCTGGGTTATCAAATGCTCGCCCAACCCAACGAGCCCTCGCATATAACCGAATTTCAGTCGCTTTTGGCAGAAAATGCCGGCAAGTTACCCCTGCCAGATGCCAAAGGCCTGCTCATGCTGGCCATCAATCACGGCATCAGAAGTATCAACGCAGGCAATCGGGATGCCATCCAAACCACCCTGGATTTTTACCTGTTTGGCCTGGAATCCAAGCTTCTTCAGGATAAGCGCGGCATGCTCTCCAAATACACCTACAACAATGTAATGATGACTTTCCTGGCCTTGCAACGTTGGGACGATGCCCTGAATTTCCTCGAAAAATACGCCCCGGAACTCGAGCCTTCAGAGCGGGAAAACGTGTATTCCTATAACCTGGCTATTTTTCATTTCCGAAAAGGCAACTACGACGAAACCCTTAACCTGCTCCGCAACATCCACTTTTCCGACCCCATGTACAACCTGGAAAGCCGGAAAATGCTGCTCAAAATTTACTATGAACAAGGCGATGTGGGTCCGCTTGAATCCTTGCTGGAAAACCTGCTCACCTGGCTCCGGCGGCATCCGGAAATTGGATACCACCGAGAAATGTATCGTAATCTGGCCCGTTTTACCGGTAAAATGCTGCGTATTCCGCCATCCGACAAGGATGCCCGCAAACGCCTCGAAGCCCGGGTTCGGGAAACACCACTGGTTGCTGAAAGGAAATGGCTTTTGGAAAAAATAGGGTAGAAAATATCCAATATCCAATATCCAATATCGAATGTCCAAGTGGGGCGGGTGCTTGGCGTCAGCACGATTGTTTGGTAGTTCTCGCCTGGATGGCGAGAGGATGGGAATATCGAATAACCAATGTCCAATGTCGAATGTCCAACTAGGGGGGGGGGGGTGGGGGGGGGGGGGGGGGGGGGGGGGGGGGTAGCTGGGGGGGGGAGGGAGAGGGGGGAGAGGGGGG
>DLXL01000208.1:5494-14156 GCA_003448025.1 Saprospirales bacterium
GGGGGGCGGGGCGCCCCGCCCCCCCCCCCCTCTCTCGCCCCTCCTTCCCCCCCCCCCCCTTCCCCTTCCTCGTCGCGCTCGCTCCTTCCTCCTCCCTTCTCCCTACTTGCTTCCCTCCCCCCCTCCCCCCCCCCCTACTTGGACATTCGACATTGGACATTGGTTATTCGATATTCATCAGCCTCGGGAATAATTAGGCGATTCCCGGGTAATAATGATGTTGTGCGGGTGGCTTTCGTTCATGCCGGCATTGGTGATTTTCACAAACTGGGCTTTTTCCTGCAAAATCTCTACCGTAGCAGCGCCGCAGTAGCCCATACCGGCCCGGAGACCGCCCACGTATTGGTGCATCACTTCCTGAAGGGTGCCTTTATAGGGTACGCGCCCTTCGATGCCTTCCGGAACCAGCTTTTTGAGGTCGTCTTCCACATCCTGGAAATAACGATCCTTGGAACCGAGCTGCATGGCGCCCAGACTGCCCATTCCGCGGTAGCTTTTGAACTTACGGCCATCAAAAATGATGGTTTCGCCAGGGGCTTCTTCTACGCCGGCAAACAAAGAGCCGGCCATGATGCTGCTGGCGCCTGCGGCCAGGGCTTTTACAATATCGCCTGTATACCGGATACCGCCATCGCCAACGATAGGAATGCCACTTCCCCGCAATGCTTGGGCCGCATTATAGATGGCTGATAACTGGGCTACGCCAACACCCGCTACAATACGGGTGGTGCAGATACTGCCCGGACCAACACCTACTTTAACGCCATCCACCCCTGCATCAGCCAGGGCTTTGGCGCCATCGCCGGTAGCTACATTTCCACCAATGATCTGGAGCTGCGGAAATTTGAGTTTAAGGGTTTTGATAGCTTCCAGTACGCCACGGGAATGGCCATGCGCGGTATCTACGCAAATAACATCCACTCCCACTGCTACAAGAGCTTTTACGCGGTCTTCTGCATCGGCTGTTACGCCAACGGCAGCACCTACCACCAACCTGCCAAAAGAATCCTTGCAGGCTTGCGGGAAGTTTACGCCTTTCATGATGTCTTTATAGGTAATGAGGCCAACCAGGCGAAAATCAGCGTCTACCACGGGCAATTTTTCAATTTTTTGCCGCTGAAGGATATCGCGCGCCTGATCAAGGGTAGTGCCCAATGGGGCCGTTACCAGATTTTTTTCGGTCATCAGATCCCGGACAAGTCGGGAGTGATCCGTTTCAAACCGAAGATCCCGATTGGTGAGGATGCCCACCAGCTTGCCGCCCGGATTGGTGATTGGGATACCTCCGATGCTGTGTCTGCGCATGAGATCCAATGCTTCAGCCACAGTGGCTTCCGGATGCAGGGTTACCGGATCAATGATCATGCCTGCTTCGGAGCGTTTTACAGCACGCACCTGTTCGGCCTGATCGGCAATACTCATGTTTTTATGGATCATCCCGATGCCGCCCTGCCGTGCAATGGCTATGGCCAGGTTCTTATCGGTAACGGTGTCCATGGCAGCAGATACCACCGGAACATTCAATCGGATACCACGGGTGAGTTGGGAGGAAATGTCTACTTCACGTGGAAGTACATCACTGTAGGCGGGGACGAGTAGAACGTCGTCGTACGTGAGCGATTCGCCCAGAAATTTGGCTGTCAACTTTGATTCCATGCGCAAAGGTCTTGCAACAGAACCATAAGTTGGATATGTTGGTAGCAAGATTTTACACAGTATTCACAATTCAGTCGTTTTTTAAACGCATCAGTGCCGAAAATTCCACCATTCGGAACAACAATAGTCCAATCCCGCCGATTATCAACGCGCCGGAAAATTTCCATTTCCAATCTATGCCGGTTTCCTCAAACAACCATAAATCTCCCAGAAGCACAAAACCTGCATACCCAAAGGTTTGCAGCAAGCCCTTCTTGCTGGGTTGAAATTCGAAGGTCCTGACGCAGAGCCACACCATACTTCCGGCAATGAAAGCCTGTGTAGTCAGTGCAGCCATGGCCGAACCAGCTGCATTCCAGTGTGGAATGAGCAGTAAGTTCAGAACCAAATCCAACATTACCGCTATAAGAAAATAGCGGTTCATCCGCATCAAATCTTGTTTGGCAGTAAGCAAGGTGCTGAAGATGTGGGTTACACTGAGCGGAATAAAGGTCCAGATCAGGATACCCAGTACCGCAAACCGGTATTCGGTGGCACGTTCCGGCATCATCAGCTGCAGCAGGTCTTCCCGGGCAAAAAATATGGCCGCCGCCAGGGTGATGCTTCCGGCCCAGATCAGTTTGAAACTCAGGGAAACCAGCGGCCGAACAGGGGTTTTATCCTTTAACATCCGGGCAAACATGGGCAACAACAGTGAGGCAAACAAATATCCAAACATATTGCACGCATCCAGCAACCTGAATGCACTGGCATAAACATCCGCGTGTGCCGCTCCGGCCATCCTTTCCAGCAACACAGCATCCAGCCGCGAATAAGCAAACATGAGCAATACCACCAGCGCATAAGGCAGGCTCTGCCGAAACATGGCATACACAGCCGGCCGGCCGGCTTTCCAGTTAGATGCCCAACCGGGTTTAACCTGGAATTCCGCCCTCTGCCGTAATAATCCGAACACTACCATCACCGTAATAAGGAGGGCTGCTGTTTGGGCCAGGGCAAAATGTAACAGCGAAAAGGCAAACCAGTTGGACCAAAGTAAAATGCCGCAGGTGAACAGCATCAGGAGTTTATCCAGACTGGACAACAGGCTGTCCAGCCGGTAAAATCCCAGTCCTGAAAGGTTGGAACGCAAAAAAAGGATGAGTTGTACCAGTACCTGATTGATGAGCAAGACCAACAGAATATGCAGGGCGTCTGCACTATAACCCAGCAAAACGCCGGCAACAGCCATTGTGAGTACTACGTAGATCAGCGCCAACAACCATTTTATGGCCAATAAATTGGGAAAATATTTAGGCAGCAGCTGAGGGTGCTGACTAATGTGCCGGTTGTTGAAACTTTGAATTCCGAAGTCGTTAAGAATCTGGAAAAGGTAGGCCAGGTTGAGGAGCGCAAAATACACGCCATATTGCTCGCCGGCGCGGTTTTGCACGCTCAGATCTATCCCGAAAATGAAGGCAGGCTTTATCAATAGATTGATAAAAACCAGCAGCAAAAGGTTGAGGACAAATTCGCGTTTCAAATCGGGTAAAAGAAATCTACGTGCTCTAAAACGCAAAGTAACCGCTAATTGCGTATTCCTGCGTTGTTTGCTGCAGTTTCCCCAAATTCATCTACCAATTTCAAGGCTACCCGTCGGTTCCATTTACGGTTTTTAGGGGCATCCGTAAGGTCATCCCCTTCATCCTTGTTGGCCATCAGCGGATTGGCCTCACCAAACACTTCTATTTGCATACGATCTACCCGTATGCCCTTGTAAGTCAGATAGTTGCGAGCTTCGCGGGCTCTCTCGGTGGAAAGCTCCAGATTATCCTGCGCATTTCCTATGGCATCGGCAAAACCGTGAATTTTGAGTTTCTTTTTGGGGTTATCCCGCAACTGCTCGAAAAAATGATCTAAAATCTGTTTGGATTCCTGACTCAGGCTGTGGCTGCCAAAATCAAAAAAAATAATACCGGTTGAATCCACGTGATATGGATCCAGATTGTAGACAATACCATTTCGGAAATAGGGGCAACCTACGCCAATCAGTACTCTTTGTTCCTCTAAATCAACCACATGTGCGAATGGGAATCCTTTGGCAGCAATGTCTTTACTAACCAATGTTGCTTCATCTTTGGTAGCATATGCACCTGCAAAATACCGGTATAGGCCCAGCTGATCGGTGGTTTCTACATAGTTTTCAATGCCACGCTCCTTAAAGAAAGCCGGGGGCATTGGTTCGCCATAAGCGGCTATTTGCACCCTAAAATGCTGGGCTGACAAACCGTAACTACTGAGGAGCAATAAAGAAAGCGCCAGATTGTGGAGGGTATTCCGCTTCATAATTAGTTTGGATGCATTGGTTAAATGGGATATTGACGCCAATTGGCCATAAAAAGTCACTTCATTATCAAGGTATGCGCACCAGGCGTCCGCTGCTACTCGCCTGATCAGCCCGGATTCTGTACATCATAACGCCTTGAGTAGGTAATGCGGAGCCACTCAGTCGCAGGGTTTGCAAGCCTGCCTCCATGTCAAAACGATCTGAATACAGCAGCTTTCCATTGAGATCAAAAACATCAAGATACACGGCGCCGTCATGTTTCAGCCATACATCGAGGTTGGTTTCACGGGTAAAAGGGTTAGGCATAGGCGGGAAAAAAACCGCCTGATCCCGTTTTGGCGCTCCGTGGTGCAATACCAGCGGCCTGCGCGCCAACCCGGCGCTAACGCCTGCCATATAGGCTTCCGGCCGAATGTTATCAACATCGAAGGTCAATACTTCACTTAGCTTGCAATCTTGTATCGCCTGTATTTTCAGGTAAAATATTGGAGCATCCGGTGCTACGAAAGTGCCAGCGCCATCCGCCCAAAGTGCGCGAACACCGGAGGGTTGTAAAACAAAATGATCTGCCGGCAAACCAGTTAAATCCACTAACCGGATTTTGTCCGGATCGGCGTTTATAGCCATTTGCCAGCCATCCAGAAGCATGGGATCTCCAAAGCGGAAAGGTACCATCGCTTCTGTACCGGCTTCCAGCCAAAGATCTTCTGTATGTACCAGAAGTGGAGGCGCCTGATAGCGATCATCGGCGCCAGGTTCACCCTGCAGCAAGGCAGAGCCGTTTACATCTCCATATTTGATGCCCACAAATTGCAGTCCCTGCAATTGAATATCATCTGTCAGGTTGGGCAAAAATACCTGATAAGTATCCACCAGAGCATTAAAATTAGCCACCTGACCGGGTTGAAGAACGGGTCGGGTGATGCGCCAGGAGGGGGCGTTCGGGAAGGTATCGTAAATGCCTAAAATCAGTTTCCGCGTTTCCACGATGTCGAAAGTGGTCACGGATTTACTTCGGTTCACATCGGCTGCAATACCTTGATAAACGCTGGTAAAGGGTTCCAGGGCCAGAATATGCTTGGAGGTAAGCACCAGATCATAGGTGGTTACGCCCACCAATGGCCCTATTTTGCGTTCACCCTGAATCACGGCCCGGTAGTCGTTTCCAAACGGTATGGCATTCAAGTGCAACGTATAGCAGGAGTCTTCTACGTTTTGACTATAGTTTTTGATAACAGGAATGGCTGCGTTGGGCAGGGTTTCCAGTTTGGCCAAAAGCTTGAAATTAGTGAGTTGTGTATTGGCATAGGTTCTTGCACAGCCACTCCAGTGTACATCTGCGTCGTTATTGCAGATGCAGTCATTGTTGCTGTCCTGGATCAGCACGTAGTTACTGCACACATTTGAAAGCCCATTCCCGTCGCGTACCCAGACCTCTATGCTATTAAACCCTTTTTCACATTGATCAAAATGAATGGAATCCTGATCCGGAAAACCGGTGCCATCGCCCACCTTTCTTATCCCGAATTCAATCTGATTGTTGGGGGTACAGTTGTCGTTGAGGTTAAGGATAAACTGGGAGGCGGTGAAACCTATGGTGCAATCCGGCTGATCGAGTGATTGGGTCAAACCATTGATGCACAATAAATTTGGAGGCTGACAATCTTTAACATGGAAAATATACGTACATTGGATCAGGTTACCACAGTTGTCGGTGGCCCTCCAGGTGATTTTATGGGTGCCTTTTTGAAACAGTCCATCAACAGTATCAGCTGACGACTGTATGTCTACAACATTATCGTTATTGAGGTCTATTCTGTAGGAATAATTGATGTTTGGACTGTTATTGCAGTTAGTAACTGCTTTTTCAGTCATAAAAACAGAGCCCTGACTACAGGTTCCCATATTGAGACAAAAGGTTTTTTCGCTGCAATCCGTAATCCACGACATCTGTTGCGACCAGGCAGCATTGGAACAGGTCATCAGGAGCAGAAGTAATAATCGATTCATGGTAGATAAAAAGACTTGGGAGGAATACAATTTTATCTGGTAGTTGTTCTTCAAAATGTAAGCAAAAATAGTTCCAAATACGACCTTATCAGACATTTTGCTTTCAAGGACAATTTTGTTTAAGTTTTTTTAGGTAAAAAGTTAAACAAAATTTGTCTATTCTCTGTTTAGCAACGATATTTGTAACATGATAGGGTAAAACTATTGTTTGAGAACCTAAAGAACACCTTTTCGCCTGCAACTGTTTTGAAAAAAGTTATTGTCATTGGTTCCGGCTTCTCCGGCTTATCTGCTGCCTCCTGCCTGGCAAAGGAGGGGTTTAACGTTACGATTTTGGAAAAGAATGATGGCATTGGTGGCAGGGCCAGGCAATTTGAAGCAGAAGGTTTTGTGTTTGACATGGGGCCATCCTGGTATTGGATGCCGGATGTGTTTGAACAATTTTTTGCCCATTTTGGCAAAAAAGTATCGGATTATTACCATTTAGTTCGTCTGGACCCTTCCTACCAGGTTGTTTTCAAAAATCCGGAGCAATTAGACAGCGCCAAGGATGTCATATCGCTTCCGGCTAATATGACGGAACTGGAACAGTTATTTGAAAACATCGAACCAGGCAGCGCTGCCAAACTCCGGCAATTTTTAAGTGAAGCGGAATACAAATACAAAGTTGGCATGGGCGATTTCGTGCACAAGCCCAGTCATGGTATCATGGAATTTGCTGATTTGCGCATTCTGAAGAGTCTGTTTCGCTTGCAGATGTTCACCTCGCTGTCAAAACATGTACGGCAGTTGTTTAAAGATGAAAGACTTATCCAGATCCTGGAATTTCCGGTACTCTTTCTGGGGGCTACTCCGCAAAACACGCCGGCTCTTTATAGTTTGATGAATTATGCCGATATGAGCATGGGTACCTGGTATCCTATGGGAGGCATGCACAAAATTGTAGAAGCCATGGCTGATGTGGCCCGCGAACAAGGTGTAAGCATCAAAACCGGCCAGGAAGTGGCACATATTGAAACCGCCAATGGAAAAGTAACTGCCGTTGTCACTTCCAATGGCAGTCGTTATACTGCCGACGCAGTTGTTGGCAGCGCTGATTATCATCATATCGAAACACGCTTGCTTGAATCCCAAAACCGAAATTATAATCAAAGCTATTGGGATAAACGGGTCATGGCGCCCTCCAGTTTGCTTTGGTATTTGGGTATTAACAAGCGCATCCCAGGTTTAAAACACCATAATTTGTTCTTTGATGAAGACTTCGGGCTGCATTCCGAGGAAATCTATACTGAACCTAAATGGCCAAGTAAACCGTTGTTTTATGCCAGTGCTCCTTCAGTTACCGATCCATCGGTTGCACCGGAGGGGTGTGAAAACCTGTTTTTGCTTATTCCGGTAGCACCAGGGCTTGAAGACACACCCGAAGTGCGTGCCCGCTATTTTGATATGGTGATGGACCGCCTGGAGCGCTTTACCGGAACCAATATCCGTTCTCATATTGTTTATCAGCGTAGCTACGCACACACTGATTTTGTAAAGGACTACCATGCCTTCCGGGGAAATGCCTACGGTCTGGCCAATACCCTTCTGCAAACCGCATTCCTCAAACCTAAAATGAAAAGTAAAAAGCTCTCCAACCTGTGGTATACCGGCCAACTTACGGTGCCAGGGCCAGGGGTGCCACCGTCCATTATCAGTGGTCAGGTGGTGGCTGCTGAAGTAAAAAAATGGAGTGCCCGTTCATAGCCGTTTTCAGCCAACTACATAAACAACCTGTCGTCGAAAATGAATCATCTCGAATTATTCCAAAGTACCTGTACCGAGTGCAGCAAGCTCATTACCCGCCGATACAGCACTTCCTTCTCTTTAGGAATCAGGCTGTTTCATCCCAAATTTCGATCACCCATTTACAGCATCTACGGTTTCGTTCGCTTTGCTGATGAAATTGTAGACACCTTCCACGATTATCCTAAAGCAGAACTTCTTCAACGCTTCCGGGAAGATACCTGGAGAGCTATAGATGAGGGCATTAGCCTGAATCCGGTGCTGCAATCATTTCAGGATGTAGTGCATAAATATCAAATTGACCGTGATTTGATTGAGGCTTTTCTGAACAGCATGGCGATGGACCTGACAGAGTCCAGTTATGATACTTCGTTGTATAATGAATACATCTATGGTTCTGCAGAGGTTGTAGGCCTGATGTGCCTGCGCGTTTTCTGTGAGGGGGATGATGCGGAGTATCAGCGACTCAAGGAGCCTGCCCGCCGGCTCGGTGCAGCATTTCAGAAGATCAACTTCCTGCGCGATATTCGCAGCGACCACGAAGACCGTGGGCGAGTGTATTTTCCTGGAGTAGACTTTTCCCGGTTCACCCAGGAAGACAAATGGCAAATTGAGGCCGATATCAAGGAAGATTTTGATGCCGCCCTGGAAGGCATTCGCAACCTTCCAAAAGGTTCACGCCTGGGGGTTTATCTGGCCTATACCTATTACACCCATCTGTTTATGAAAATCAAAAGCGCCCCACCCCAGCTTGTGGCTCAAGAGCGCTTCAGACTCTCTGGCAAACGCAAAATGTATCTGCTTTGCAGTTCTGCGTTGAGGCATCAGTTGGGAGTTTTGTGAGGTTTATTTTGGGTTTATAGGGGTTTATAGGTTTAAGGGTTT
>DLXL01000316.1:0-710 GCA_003448025.1 Saprospirales bacterium
TTCAGGCCGGTAGCCGTGCGACATCATCAATGTTTCGGGCTGAAAATGCTTGATCATGTGGTGGTATTTTTCTACAATATTGATATTTTTGGATTATAAATTCCAATTTTAACTACATAATAAGAAAATAAATCTTAAAAAAGGCTTTATGTTGGAATATGTTTATATTTTTGTGCCTCAATGGCTACCTTTTTGGAAAAAAAATCCGACCAACTGGACGCGTCCGACCGGCTCATTCTCCAATTGTTGCAGGAGGATGCGTTTTTGACCACCAAGGAAATAGCCTCCCGGATCAACATGAGTACCACCCCGGTGTTTGAGCGGGTAAAAAGATTGGAGCGCGATGGGTTCATCAGTAGTTACCGGGCTCTGCTGGATAGAAGAAAAGTGGGCCTGCCGATGTTGGTATTTTGCGATGTATCGCTAAAGGAACATAATCGGGAATTCCTGTTGCGATTTGAAACAGAGATCGCCGGATTGCCGGAAGTACTGGAATGTCATCATATTGCCGGCGCCTATGATTATCTGCTAAAAGTGGCGGTTCACGACATGGATGATTACCAACGATTTGTCAAGGAAAAGCTGGCGGCTTTGGAGAATATTGGCCGGGTGCAAAGCCATTTTGTGATGACGGAAGTTAAGAACTCGACGGTACTACCGGTTCGTTAACGATGGTGGTTTGAAGTGTTTGAAGTGTTTGAAGGGTTTGA
>DLXL01000316.1:904-1082 GCA_003448025.1 Saprospirales bacterium
GTGGAAAAGCGTTGAAATTTATTTCCCTTGATATCTGATGTTCGAATGGAGGAAATTGTGTTGTGAATCTTGGCACACAGGACAGATGTCTTGGCTATAAAATTGTCTAAAACTCCTTTGTCGAAGTATTTTCTTTCATACGCACGATAAATTTGCGATCGACATTCCCCACATGAGC
>DLXL01000316.1:1275-1563 GCA_003448025.1 Saprospirales bacterium
AAAAATTGACGAACTCATTATTGCCTTCTCTTTCAAATCCTTCAGCAATGTTATCAGGAACGGAACCTGATGAACTTCGAATCTGATTCCTGAAAGTGAAATCTTCTTTCCAGCAATCCGCCTTTGTTAGTTCATAAATTTCTTTTGCTAGTTCTTTGCCTAGTTGCCAAATGATCAATTCTTCAAATTTTTTAATAGTCATGTTCAATGGTTTAATGGGTTGAGTTTTCAAAAATACTGAAACTTTTTCAATTTTCAAACTGCTCAAACCATTCAAACTCTTCAAAC
>DLXL01000316.1:1738-6582 GCA_003448025.1 Saprospirales bacterium
CAAACTCTTCAAACCATTCAAACCATTCAAACTCTTCAAACAACTCAACACACACACATACCATGCAGAAAATCCGATCCACTCTTGTGTTTATTTTGGGCCTTGCAATGATGTTTTCCAACAGCGCATGCGTCACCAAAAAGAAATACAAAGCCATGAAAACCAGTCTTCAGACTGAATTGGATGTCGCCAATGCCAGTCTTGAAAAGTATGGCAAGCAATTGAACGACCTCATGACCCAACTGGCTACCTGCGAAGCAGAGAAGAATGCCTCCCGCAGTGAATCTTCTACGGCGCAAAAACTTCGTGAAGAGCAAATTGCCGACCTGCGCGCGCAAATTGCCGATTGTCAGGCGCAAAGAGATCGGCAATCATCCCAAATGGGTAATCTGACCCAGCTCACTCAATCTGCCAATGATAATATCAAGGAAACACTTACCCAACTTCAAAAGAAGGACAAGTACATACACCTGCTTCAGGCGGCCAAAACCAAAGCGGATTCCATCAACCTCGCGCTGGCAGTAAACCTTAAAAACGTACTGAAAGATGGAATTGATGATAAGGATGTAGATATTAAGGTGGATAAAACGGTGGTATTCATCAATTTGTCTGATAAAATGTTGTTCCAGAGCGGCAGTTACAACCTTACTCCCCGTGCTAATCAGGTATTGGATAAAATTGCAGCTATTATCAACGCCCGCCCGGAACTGGAAGTGATGGTAGAAGGTTACACGGATAATGTTCCTTATAACAACAACTGTTTGCAGGACAACTGGGATCTCAGCGTAAAACGTTCCACTTCCGTGGTGCGCGCCCTGCAACAGAACTTCAAAATCAATCCCAACCGGCTTATCGCAGCTGGTCGTGGCGAATACAATACCCTGGCCACCAATACCACAGAAGCGGGTCGTTCTGCCAATCGCCGGACGCGCATCATCATTCTGCCCAAACTGGACCAGTTTTATGATTTGCTGAACCCCAATAACGTACCGAACAAATAAGACGGTAGACGGCCTACGGTGGACGGTAGACGGCCAACGGTGGACGGTACATAATTTTGATCCATACTTCAGTAGCTGGATTTCCGTAAAAATTGAAGTACGTTTGCGGAGCTTGTCTTTTTAGTGACGGGGTGACTGGCAGTCACCCCGTCACTTACCGCAGAGGCGGAGAGTCGCAGTGCTGTTTAGCGCCAGGCTGTGACCCCTCTCCGCCTCTGCGGTAAAAAATAAAACGACAAAACATCACCTCCTATTCACTTCAGTATGAGCAACAATCCTAACCGCAATCCTTACCTGGTTTCCTTTGCGCTGGTATGCAGCCTCTTCTTCATGTGGGGTATTGCCAACAGTCTGAACGGATCTTTGATTCGTCACTTTCAGTTTGCCCTTGATTTGAAACGTTGGCAAGCAGGTATTGTAGACTCCGCTTTCTATTTCGGCTATTTTGTAATGGCTATACCAGCTGGTATTTTCATGCGGAAGTGGGGATATAAAAAGGGGATTCTGGCAGGACTTCTGTTATATGCAGGCGGCGCATTGCTATTTTATCCGGCAGCCGATTGGCGGATTTACGGATTTTTCCTGTTTGCCTTGTTCACCATTGCCTCTGGTCTGGCATTTCTGGAAACAGCCGCGAACTTGTATGTAACCGTTTTGGGGCCAAAAGAAGAGGCGGCCTGGCGTATCAACTTCGCCCAATCCTTCAACGGTATCAGTATCATTTTAGGGCCGATTATTGGCAGTTTGTTCATCTTTTCCAAAACAGAGTACACGGAAGAATTATTGGCTACCATGACGCCAGAGCAGATAGATGCAGCGCGGATATCAGAAGCACTGTCGGTACAGGGTACTTATTTGGGGATTGCAGCTATAGTTGGTGCTCTGGCCTTGCTGTTTGCCTTTTCAAAAATGCCCGAAGTAGGTAGCGAGGAAGAGGCGGCCTCAGGAAGTATCAGCATTGGTGGACTCCTGGGCAAATACCGGCACCTTAGCCTGGGCGTATTGGCCCAGTTTGCCAATGTGGGCGCACAAGCAACGCTTTGGGGCTATTTTGTTGACTTTAAAATGGATTTGGCGGCTAATGAACACTTAGGTGTGGCTTCAGCCTATGCTGATCTGATACGATCCATCATTGGAGATGATTCCAACCTTACGCCGGAAAAAATTGCGGGCTTCCACGCTTCTTTCGCTATGGTGCTGTTCATGCTGGGACGTTTTATTGGCACCTATTTAATGACCAAATTTGATGCACGCAGAGTGGTATCCTGGTACAGCATAGCGGCAGTGGTTCTGGTTTTGCTAGCCTTCTTGACCGGCGGCCTTACGGCCATTGTTTGTCTGATGCTAACCTATTTCTGTCAGAGTATTATGTTCCCAACCATTTTTGCCCTGGCCACCAAAGGACTGGCGCCTGCAGAGAGTAAATTGGCGTCCTCCCTGGTCATCATGGCTATTGTAGGTGGTGCAATCATGCCCCCTATTGCCGGACTGCTTTCAGCTTCAGGTGGCATGAAAATGGCCTTATTGGTGCCATTTGCCTGTTTTGGATACGTGGTATATTACATCATAAAAGGAGCGAAGTAGATTGATAGAACGATGGACGATGGACGATGAACGACGGAATGCTAAACATGTCGTTCCGTCGTTCATCGTTCATCGTTACTCTCCCCACTTCTCTAACTCCTCTTTGCTCCACAATTCCGGGAAGAAAATCCGGCGCTGGTATTTGGGCAGCATATATTTTTTCCAGTCGCTGCCACCTGTGGCAGCCGCAGGTTGGCCTTTGCTTTCCAGGTATTTTTCTGCGGCGCGATAATGTGCCATTACCCAGGAGATATTGACGGTTTTATCATAATGACGCATGGCCTGCACCAGCTCGGGGTTAACGCGATCCTCCTCCGGTAACTGACAGAATCGTGCCCAGAGGTTTTTCTGGTTGTATTCCTCCATGATGCGGATAAATTCTGCTTTGTAGCGTTTTTCAAACAGTTGAATGAGGGTAGTTTTTTCCCCTGTTTCATGGTTTTTGCCAGCAGCCTGCCAGTATAAGTGGTTGTAGGCATGTTCATAGGGTGTATTCCGGTCAATAGTGGCTCTGAACCGATAATCAATCAGGTTGATCAATTCAGTAGAGCAAAATTCAATGATCCGGTATTGAGCGCTTTGAAAACCGCTGGCAGGGGTGAGGGTATTGCGGAACTTCATATACTGCTCTACCTCCATGCCATCGCGCATGATATCGAACGAGTTGGAGAGCATATCAAAGTACCGGCTGATTCGACTCAGTTTTTCAGCAAAATAGGCCGTAGTGAGCTGTTCGCATTCTGATACCTGCTGGATTTCCCAAAGGATCATCTTGAACAACAATTCATTGATCTGGTGATACATGATGAACACCATCTCATCCGGCAGGGTGCTGCGCTGCACTTGAAGGTTCAGGAGCGCATCGGTTTGAATATAATCCCAGTAAGTAATGGGCTTGGCCCAAACAAGGCCTTCAAGATGGGTTGAGGGGTTTTGGCCAATTTGCTGAAATTTATCGGCTACCCGGTTAAGTAGCTCAGGGTCAAAGGTTTGCATATTATTTGGTTGTGCTCAGTTGACTGTATCTGGAAAAAACAAAGCATAACCCCGCCACGAAAAGTGGAACTGAAAACATCAGGAAAAGTCCGGATTCTTTCCATGTCCCAAAGTGAATGGTAAAGGCCATACCAAGCACCATAAATATCAGGCCGCCAATAATCCGGTATCTCCACGCCACAATAAGGGCGCCAACTACCAGGGCGGTCGGAATCAGATGCATCAGCAAATGTCCGAGTTTTTCCAGCAATGATGCATGGCCTTCGAAAGAATCCAGTGCAAAAACAGAAATGAATACAGCAAAGAGGATGCCCAGTACCCGTGGAAACCAGGTCAATATGGCCGACAAGCGATGTGTCATGGCTTGAAAAGGCTGGTTAATGACTGCTATACTGTTATTTTGGATTCAGACCTGCAAGGTTTCGGAAACCTTACAGGTCTGAATCCAAAATAACCAGTCATGCGGTTAATGACAATCCATACCCGCTTTGGGTACGGCAGATTCAAACAGCGATAGATCCAGATTCAGGCCTCTTTGGAGTAATAATGCGCCTACAATACCTAGTAATATTGGTTGGGCAACCCGAATTCTTTTTAGCATGATCTTGCCAAATGACTGACTGAAAACACTCACCAAAATCAATAATGGCAAAGTTCCCAACCCAAATATAGCCATGAAGAAACCTCCTTCAGCGGCCCCAAAAGAGGCGAGTGCTCCCGCCAATGCTGCATACACCATTCCACAGGGGAGCAGCCCATTCAGCAGGCCTATCATAAAGGTACTGCCATTGGGGGAAGTGCGGAGCAACTGGCCAATATTGGTCTTTACTTTTTGGGTAAATAATCCAAAACCGGGAAGCGCCGTTACCAACTGTTCAAATTTCCAGGCCATCACGGCCATGCCTATCATGAACACGCCGGCTGCAATCGAAAGGAACTTTTGCATTCCTGCCAATGCAAGGCCTTTGCCCAACAACCCGAATAGGATACCAAGGGCCGCATAGGTTAGTATTCTGCCACTGTGATAAACAAGCATTTGCCGAACTACAGCCCATTTCTCCTTTTTTTCCAGTGGCAACGCCATCAACAATGGCCCGCACATACCTACACAGTGTAAGCTGCCGGCCAGGCCCAGCAACAACGCAGGATATAGGAGAAAAGGGTTTAGCATATTAAGGGAATTTGGTCATTTTGGGGTCATTTAGGGGTCATTTGGGGGGCAATCATCATCGTCCATCGTGAGATTGTTCACTGAACTGTGTC
>DLXL01000037.1 GCA_003448025.1 Saprospirales bacterium
TCTCTCGGACACCGTTATCTGGAAAGTTTGGACGGGGGACGGCCCTTTTGAGGGGTAAGTAGTTTGTATTCATGCAGTGCAGGGTGCTGATGAAACCCTATATCTGTTTGGAGGTGATGACGTGGCTTTGGGTTCGGGTATAATATGTCTGTAAGACCCCTGGAATCCGGAGATTAATTACGTTACGGATGAATTTTATGTACACGACGGTTTCATTCGGGGAGATACGCTGTGGACCAATGAAGGTAATTTATGCCAAATAGGAGTGTATGATGTTACCGACAAATCCAACCCGATTTTATTAACCCGCTTCCCGCATCAACCTGGCTACTCCCATAACTCAGAACTATCTGCCGATGGCAAAATCCTGTTTGTGTCTGTAGAAACCTCAAATCAGCCCCTGGCCTCCTTTGATGTGTCCAACCTGGATGATATCCGGCTCTTAGCCTTGTATAAACCCAGCAAAAAACCTTCAGGCGAGGTACATAATGTGCGGATAATGCCCGGAAACTTTCTGGTTTGTCCGAGTTATCGGGGACAGCTTACGGTAGTGGATGCATCCAGACCAGGCAACATGATCGAAATTGCCTGGGATTCCCTCGGAAATTCCCTGGTTTGGGATGCCGACCCCTACCTGCCATCAGGTATTATCCTGGCCACTGCAAAATCAGAAGGTTTGTACATTTATCAAACCAATTATCAGCATGCTGCCTGGCTGGAAGGCATGGTCACAGATCAGTTTTCCGGTGTGCCTCTTGCGAATGCCAGGGTATTTGTGCTGAACACACCCAATGCAGATACGACCCTGGCTAATGGCGAATATCAAACCGGAGCTGCCCAAAGTGGCAACTACGCGGTACGTGTTGAACGCGAGGGGTATGAAACACAGGTTCATACCAACATTGCACTGAGCAGTGGAATCGTAACAACCAAAAATTTTACCCTTAAGCCATTGATCATCAACACAGAACAGCCCAATCTTGAGCATTCTGCTGGTGTTTCTCCAATACCATTTTCATCCTACCTTCAAATTGCCGTACCAGATCATTTACCAACTTCCGGCTGGCAACTTTGCAGCCTGAACGGTGAAATACTTCGGACAATTCCGTCACAATCCTCTAACCTGATTCGGATAGAACAGCTTGATCCATTGCCCAATGGCACCTATCTTTTGCAGAATATCCATTCCGGCACGAGTTTAAAAGTGGTAAAGCACTAAGGTATCACTACCACTTTTTGCACCCAACGTTCTGTTTTGCTTTCGACCCACAAATAATATATCCCAGCCGGAAGGGCCTGTATGTTCATTTGGTGAACTGAGCCGGAGAAGGTGCCGGCCATTTTAAGGCTTCCCGCCTGATCGAATAAACTAAGTCGCAGATTTCCGGTCACTATAGGCAGTATTCGGATGGTCAACTGGTTGGAAACCGGGTTGGGACTTACACTTATGCTCATTTCCGGTTCTAGGGTATGAACCGTTGTCAGCAAAATAGTAAGCACCGTGCTACAGCCATTTCCAGTACTAACGGTTACGGAATATTGTCCGTTAGTTAATCCTGAAATATCTTCGGTAGTGCTTCCATTACTCCACTGAAAGGTAACCGGCGGCACGCCGTTTAACACCAGCAAATCAATGTACCCATCTGCTGCACCGGGACTGGACTCCTCATCTGCCAGCGCTAACACCGAAAGCGGAGGAGATATCAATATGCTTGTTGATACAACACAGCTGCTTTGATCTGTAACGGTCACGCTAAGGGGGCCTGAGAATTGTGCCGGAATGATTTCTTCCCGATCTGTGCCTCGCCTCCCGTTGACCATAAATAAGTGTAAGGCTCAACCCCTCCGGTAACCTCTGCAATAATAGTCTTGGGATCATCATTGCAGGGATTCCCCTGAATGGAGAACAGGACAGACAACACAGAGGCAGTTTCGGAAACCACCGCACAATCTGTTGAGGTACAACCATTTGCGCCAGTCAACGTAACGCAATAGGTTCCCGGTTGCGTCAGGGTTATGGTAGAAGAAAATGAGAACACAGGCCCTCCTGGCTGAGACCAGGCATAGGTTTGGACATTGTTGCCCTGAGCCGTCAATTGTACGGAGGTCGTATTGCAACCTAACACCAGTCCGTTGTCCAGAATGTCAGCGCCGGGCGGAGTGAAATCTGTTTGAACGCCAATGACATATTGATCCGAGCAGCCGTTGGAAGCAGAGGTTACGGTAAATATTCCCGGCGCAGTCAAAGCCACTTGTTGGCCAGGTATTACCTCTACACCATTGAAAAAATAATTAATGTTGACTGGCGCATTTGGCACCGTAAAGCTGGGATTTGGGGTGCTGCAATTTTGCAATACTTGAGAAGGCAGTACCGGAATGGGCAGCAGCGTATCCATATAAACCGTTGCATAAGCTGCTGTGGTACAACCGTTTGGTGCAGTAACCACTACGGTATATATACCGGCCTCAGTGGCGGTGAAGCCCGGGAGTGCACTTCCATCAGGCTTGTACCATTGATAGGTACTGGTTGGCGGAGAAAAGTTCACTCCCAAAGTAAGAGAGGGGGTGTTACAATTCAGGGTTCCTCCCAGGCCAATGGCAGTCGGGCCTTGCCCTGGCTCAAAAATAACCCTTTTGGGTGCTCCTGTACTGCTGTTATAAAAAGCACCACCCCCGGGGAGCACTTCCAGTTTTACAGCTCTTACCGAATAAAACAACGTATCAACAACCGGATTCATATCCTCCCAGGAAGTTTGAAACAACAGATCCGGAGTCATTCGAGTATAGGGACCATCCTGATGAAAGGCCCGATATACCAGGTAAGCTGACACCTCCGGATCGGGTGAAGGATTCCAGTCCAGGCTTACCCTGTTGCAATTAGAACGTGCGGTAACATCCTGGGCGGGTGGCACTATACGTGCACGCAGGGTAGGATCTCCGAGCAATGCCACATGTGTACCACTTTCTCCCAAACTCGAACCATATGCATCATTGAACTGAGCATTTTGAATTTCTACCAGACAATACCCCATGGTTTCGCCTGTTGCCAGTCCCTGTTCCATCCAGTGTGGGCGGCCGGCCCAATTCACAGCCAGAACACCCCCTTTGGAAGCCAGCAAAGCCGGCAACAATGGATCGTTTTCGAAATCCCAATCACCAAAATAGTCGCCAAACAAACTTACCACTACACTTTGTACGGAATCTGTAGCAAAAGCGGCACTATTTCCAATTCCTCCGGCACTGGTATATGTTCCATTTATTCCCGCTCCGTAACGCATCAAATGGCGTTGATGGTGTAAAAAATCGCCGGCAACAACGCCGTTTTCACCCGTTAAGGGATAAGCATTTCGGTAGCCATTGGATGCAAAAGCTTCACCACCCGACCAGCCCAAATGATCATCCACAAGAGCTGAATTGGGCGTTTTATAGAGGCCGTTTCGCCATTGCCGGTTTTTAAAGAAATACCGGCGCAACAATTCCACCGGAGTGGCGCCAAAGGTGTTTGGGTTCAAATGAGAAAAATCAATTCTGCCGACGGGTAATTCCACCCCGGAAGGCAGCACATTTTGATCAAACTTACCATCACCAGGCACGTTTTGATTGGCCTGACGGGCGGTGTTCACCACATTCACGGTCTGGTCGGTCCAGATACCATCTATATCTCCGTAATAAGCATCGCAGGGCCAGGCTCCGGCATGGTCCGGCTTATTATCTCTGGCAATACTACCGGAATAAGGCACCGGAACAGCTCCGATAAGTAAAACGGCCTTCACCCCGGACGGATCGGCATTGTAAGCGTTAACAATTTGATTTTTAACCCATTGGACCGCCGTAAAGGGGCCTGTTTTGAAGGGTACGATCTCCCATCCTTCTCCTCTGAGGTCATTTTTATAATCCACCAGATCAGCACCTAATGCATCTGCTGTAGTAGAATCAATGAACACCAGCAATTTACCCCGGGAATCTACTACAGGAGTAAAAAAATTGGCATATGCATAACCGTAGGCCGTCACGTCGGCCGTTTTACGTTCCAGGGCATATTCATAGACTTTGGAGCCATCGAGGCCATTGTCGAAATACCCGTTGAGTTGCGTTTGGGAGGCAGATACAATGGTTATCCAGGAATTTCCAGGTTCGCCTTTAATGCGACGTCGCAACAGGATATCAGAAGGCTGTGGATTGGGCCAGCTTAAGAAAGTAGCCGGAGGATTGAGTCCTGCATTCAATTGTAATGGAATAGCAGCATCTTGAGGATTTTGGGCCAACAAGGCAATGCCGTGCCCAATAAGGCACAAGAGTGTAAGTAATCGGAGCATGGGAAAAAGATTAATCAGTAAAGTGGGTGGAAATTAATGCACAAGTATTATGCCTAAAAAGAGTGTTGGAGTGTTTTGGTGTTGGAGTGTTTAAGTTGGCGTTGGCTGGGCGGTCCAGGGGGCTGCGCCCCAATACTACCAATTTGTTTACCTAACTCCCGAGCCATCAAGCCGAACGCCAACTCAAACACCCAAACACTCAAACACTTATACACTCAAACACTATCTTCGCCCAATCAAATTTTTTAAACCGCTTTCTTTTCATGAAAAAATTTACACACCTAGCTCTTTTTGCCCTGTTTTTGTTGGTTAACAGTTGTCAGAAGCAAGAGCCTTCCCCTGCTTTTTGCGGATTAAGCGATCCAACAGAACTAGATCAATTAATTCAACACAAAATGGTCGTTTATGGGGAATTCCTTTGGGAATGGGCTTCAGACGAACAGATTTGGACGGCTCTCAGTCTTTCAGACCATGTACTTTCCGTGGGTTATCAACCTGTAGAGGAACAAAACGTGGCAGACCGGCTCCATTTGCTCAATATCCAGTCGGAGAAATGGAAGCAGGCACGTGCAGAAGTCTTGCGTATAGTACTGGAAAACGAACTCAGGCTTAATCCTGCCATTTCGGAAAAGGAACTGCTTGCATTCAAGGAAAATGCAAGACTTCCGGTATTTTGTGTGGTGGTAAAAAATCCGTCCACGATTGCTGCATTGCGTGCCAGCAAACTGGTTCGATATGCAGAGCCAATTGGTTATGAGCCTTTTATGGCTACCCGAGCGGCTGATCGATCCGGTTCCGGCTGCGATAGCAATGATCCGGATGGCGGCCTGATCCCCGGGGTTCATTACAACAATATTACGCCAAATTGCAAGCGTTCCTGGAATTTCCCGAACCATAAAATTCAGGAAGCCTGGGAAAACAGCACCGGCGCCGGTTGCAAGGTAACCATCATCGATACCGGAGCAAGCGATGACCAGGACAACCTCGAGGCTGCTTTTAATCAGGGAGATTCTCAGGGACGGACCATTGAAAAATTTGTGACCCTGCCCCCGGATGGCCAGCCAGAAACCCCACATGATCAATGCGGACATGGCACCTCAATGTTAGGTGCTTGCGCAGCCCCCAGAGGCGAGGATGGCGCGGCGGTAGGTATTGCTTATAATTGCGATTTGGTGAGTATCCGTGCAGCTGCTGATGTATACCTGAACGAAAGTCGGGAGGTTGTTGGCGTATCTGATGCTTTTGTACAGGCCGGGGAGTCCGATACCAAAATCATCAGCATGAGTATGGGAAGGATTACCACATCCAATCAGATCAGAGATGCCATCAAATTTGCTTTCAATCAGGAAAAGCTCATTTTTGCTGCGGCTGGCACCTCTTTTTGGTGGACCAGCTGGTTCTGGGGCGTTATATTTCCTGCCAGTATGAACGAATGTTCTGCAGTCACAGGCATGAAATCGAACCTGACTTCTGCTTGTGGCGTTTGTCACAAAGGCAACAAAGTGGATTTTGTGGTTGTCATGGAACGTGTTGCCGATGGCAAAACAGTGCTTACACTGGCAGATACCGGCGATGATCCGAGTACCGTTGGAGGCTCCTCGGTTGCCACGGCCAGCACCGCGGGCATTGCAGCATTGGTATGGGCCAAAAACCCTGGCTTCAGCAGGGCCCAGGTATTTGACAAGCTCAAACAAAACGGCAACTACTGGCCCAATAGAAACGGCAATTTCGGCTGGGGCCGAATCAATGCGCAAACAGCAACGCAGTAGGAGGGAGGGTTTATGGGGGTTATGGGGGTTAAAGGGTTTTATGGGATTTATGG
>DLXL01000646.1 GCA_003448025.1 Saprospirales bacterium
AAAGATCCAGGTTTTACCACTAAGTCACGGAAGGCACTAAGGAGAATCACGCTTAGTGTTCTTAGTGCCTTAGTGGTAAAACCCAGCCAAACGCCATCTGCGAAATCTGCGGCCCATCTGCGTAATCTGCGGGAAACAAAAATCCCCGTAGATTTGCTGGAAATACACCTCACGGGAAAAATGCACCCATTTATGAAACTCCTCATCTCCCTTCTCTGCAAATCAACCCTTCTGTTCCTTCTGGTAAGCCTCCAAACCACCCTGTGTGCCCAGAAAGCCCCGCGGTTCACCAAAACACCCGTAGGCGATTCAGGAGCTTCCCTTTACCTCCCGGGCGCGCCCACGGATCAGACGGTGTCTTACTCCCCGGACAGCTCCAAAGTGTACACCATAGAAACGATAGACTCCAGCCAGGGCGCTGATTATCATTTTGGCGCCATCGTGGTGAGTCTGAACAATGTAGACCTCAAGGATATAGAGGAAACGATGCTGGTGCAGTACATGGATTACCTCAAAGAGATGTTTGGCGTGAAAGAAGCGGCAGGCTACGGAAAAGGCCACACCCTCAGCACCCACCCTACGGCTAAAGGTGTGCTGGACTACTGGCTGGACAGCTCCGGCACCCACTGGAAAGTAAAAGGCTGGGCGGCGGAGTCCACCATTTTTGTGTTGTTCATCTACGGCCCGGAGGATTTCCCGAATGTGAATGTGGCGGAGGTGTTTTTTAATGGGGCGCGGTTTGCGGGGGATTGAGGTGGAATTTATTTTGGGGAAGGGCTTGTATGGCAAAAATTATTTGTACGTTTGCTTTAGAAAAGGAAGAAATATTAGTTTTTGCAGTATTGAAACCGGATATGGAGTTATTTTAATTAGGTCAAGTTGTTATCACGGAAGCCATACTTCATGGCCATCTTCGAAATCCAGATTGGCGCGGGGGCGCAATACCCCAAATGATTTATTTGGGGAGCCTCATTGATCCGTTTGGCACGCTCTCCGATGACTGCAACGAAGCGTTCACTGGTGGAGGTACTTACGAATTGGATAGGATTGCACAAGGCACGTTCAACGCCCCGGCTGATGACCCCGCAATGAGCTGGGTGCTACAGCGGTATTTGTACCACAAGTCTCACTAATTCTATTCACCACTGCATCCTTGTGGCGAATATCACGAGGATGCCTGCTTTTGTTTTAGCTATGAACAAATCTAGGATTTCAATCATAACATTTCTTCTTTTGGCCGTAATCCTTTGGGGGCAAGAAAAACGCGATTTTAATTGGTTTTTGGGCGGATATTCGTCTGGAGAAGGACTGAAACTCACTTTTACGCCTACACTTTCGGGCATTGAATTTACACAGACTAACATAAAAATGGAGGGCTCCAACACTAGCATGAGCGACCCTGATGGAAATTTACTTTTTTATTCCAACGGATGTAAAATCATTAACGCTCATGGCGGAGTGATGCTCAACGGTGATAGTATCAACCCCGGACAGATTCAGAATTTTTTCTGCCCTTTCGGCGGCAGCCCAATTGGGCAAGGTGTTATTGCGTTGCCAGCACCCGAGAATGATAGCCTTTACTATGTGTTCAATCTGGATTGGGATTACCCCTATTTTCTGGATACTAATTACTTTGGAGTGGCCCCACAAAGGCTTTTCTATCAAGTGGTTAATATGAATCATGACTCTGGAAATGGTGAGGTCAGCTTAAAAAATCAAATTGCCGTACAAGATACGTTCGCCCGGGGAAATATCTCCGCAGTCCGGCATGCCAACGGCAAGGACTGGTGGGTTATAGTGCCGAAGTCGCACACCAACTGCTATTTTCTTGTCCTGATTACTGCCGAAGGAGTTCAGCCCGCTCAACTCAGGTGCTCAGGCCAAGTTTGGACCGACAACGACTCCGGCGCACAGGCAACCTTCTCGCCAGACCTAAAAAAATACGTTCGTTTTAATTCCTGGAATGGCCTGAATATCTATGACTTCGACAATGCCACGGGCGACCTTTCCAACCCATTACGGATTACATTCCCCAACGACACAATCAATTACATAGCAGGAGTATCTGTGTCGTCTAATTCGAGGTACCTGTATGTGAGCGCCCGAAAGCGGGTCTATCAGTTCGACCTTCAAGCATCTGACATCGAAAGCAGCAAAATAAAGGTAGCCGAATGGGACGGAACCTACAATCCTTCCGCTACCATCTTTTACTTATCTGCCCTGGCCCCAGATGGAAAGATTTACATTTCAAGCACCAGTAGTACACTTAATCTTCATGTCATTGAAAAGCCCAACTGTCCAGGCTTGTCTTGTCAAATGGTGCAAAGAGGCGTGGAATTACCAGCCTATAACTTTGCAACCATTCCCAATTTCCCACATTATCGAATGTCTAATGAGGCGTGTGATACAGCAAGCAACACGATTGATACAGAATTGTCTGGCCATCCTATTGCTCTTTATCCCAACCCAACCAAAGGAGAGTTGTGGGGCAATTTTCCGGAGATTGGTAATCAAGGTGCTCTTCTGAAAATCTTTGATTTATTTGGCGCATTAGTTCACCAAGATAATATCGTCCAGGCACTCTACAGGGTTGACCTTTCTGGATTAATGCCTGGCAATTATATCTATTCCATTCAACAATCAGGGGCATTCAATAGTGGAAAAATCATCAAGGTCGAATAAATATGGGCTGAACAATCGCTTCCCGAAAGTTGCTCCTAAGCGTTGCAATTTCTGGAAGAGTAACGTTGTTCCAATCCCCAACTCCATACCTTTGAACCTCTTCTAACACCACGTAAAATCAATTCCGAATCCACCACCAACCCATGGCAAGAGAACAAGAAAGAGACGAACTGCACCGCACCATCTGGCAAATAGCCAACGACCTGCGCGGCAGCGTTGACGGCTGGGATTTCAAATCCTACGTTTTGGGGATGCTTTTTTACCGCTTTGTTTCCGAAAACCTCACTTCTTACCTCAATAAAGAAGAACAACGAACCGGCAACAAGCATTTTGACTACACCGCCATTTCCGATCAGGATGCGGAACTGGGCAGGGCCGATACCGTGAAAGAAAAGGGCTTTTTTATCCTGCCTTCTGAGCTGTTTGTCAACGTGCGCAAAAAGGCAAAAACAGACGAAAACCTGAATGAAACCCTCAGCCGCGTGTTCAAAAATATTGAACATTCCGCAAAAGGGACCGACAGCGAAGACGACCTGAAGGGCTTGTTTGATGATATTGATGTTAACAGCAACAAGCTGGGCGCTACTGTGACCAAACGCAACGAACTGCTGGTCAAAATCCTGGATGCCGTGGGCGACTTGAAATTAGGCGATTTCCAGGAAAACAGCATTGATGCTTTTGGTGATGCCTACGAGTTCCTGATGACCATGTACGCCAGCAATGCAGGCAAATCCGGAGGCGAGTTTTTTACCCCGCAGGAAGTGTCCGAACTGCTGGCCGAAATTGCAGTAGTGGGCAAAAAACAAGTGAATAAGGTGTACGACCCGGCCTGTGGCTCCGGCTCGCTGCTGCTAAAATTTGCCAAAGTGCTGGGCAAGGACAATGTCCGGCAGGGCTTTTACGGGCAGGAGGTGAACATTACCACCTACAACCTCTGCCGCATCAATATGTTCCTGCACGATATCAACTACGAAAAGTTCGACATCGCGCACGGAGATACCCTCACTGAGCCCAAGCACTGGGATGAGGAACCCTTCGATGCCATTGTGTCTAATCCGCCTTACTCCATTAAATGGGAGGGCGACGCCAATCCGCTGCTGATCAACGACCCCCGCTTTGCGCCCGCGGGCGTGCTGGCGCCCAAGAGCAAAGCCGACCTGGCCTTTACCCTGCACATGCTGCACTGGCTCTCCACCTCCGGAACGGCGGCTATTGTAGAGTTTCCGGGGGTGCTGTACCGCGGCGGGGCCGAACAAAAAATACGGCAATACCTGATAGACAACAACTTCGTGGACGCAGTGATACAACTGCCGCCTGATCTGTTTTTTGGTACCACCATTGGCACCTGCATCATTGTGTTGAAAAAAAGCAAGAAGGACAATGCCACGCTGTTTATTGATGCCTCCGCAGAATTTGTGCGCAGCGGCAATAAAAACAAACTGACCGACGCAAACCGCAAAAAAATACTGGAAGCCTATATTGAACGGAAAGACCAGGACCATTTTGCCAAATTGGTGCCCAATGAAGCCATTGCCGACAACGACTACAACATTGCCGTCAGCAGCTACGTGGAGCAGGAAAACACCACCGAAGCCGTGGATATTGAACAATTGAATGCCCGGATTGCAGAAATAGTCATCCGGCAAAACAAATTGCGCACTGCCATTGATGAGATTGTGGCTGAATTAGAAGGAGGTAAGCCGTAGGGATTCCTCACTGCGTTCGGAATGAAGATGCTAGGTGGAATGAGGTTCCTCCCTCCGGTCGGAATGACGGGCGGCGTGGG
>DLXL01000239.1:0-1772 GCA_003448025.1 Saprospirales bacterium
GGAAAATCTGACACCTCGATCACCCGATGCCACACCAGTAGCATGACGCTCCGGCCTCCTCCCAGGAAGGCAGGTATTTCACCATATCGCCACCAGGTTAGCTGATATTTTTGATCCATCCGGCCGGCATTTTCATTCAGGAAAAAGTCAAAGTTCTCATAAGCCTCATACTTGCCTTTGGCTGTTTGAAAGTTCATGAATGCAGGGAAAGAATACACCAGGTTTTTGCCCAGTTTTTTCACCTTTCCACTCTGATTTGGACCAATTTGCATGAGGCGGGCACCACTGCCTTGTGTAACATAGGTTTGTAGCTCCTTCCCTTTTAGTACATATCTGATGATTTGATAGGGATATTTAATGTGACTAACCGGTGTGCCGGCTACCGTATCCAGGATTTTGCCACTGTCTTTATCCAGGTATAGGAAGATTTTTCGATTGAGCTGAACCACACTATCCGGCCGTGGGCTAAATTGAGTGGCAACATCCAGGCCTTGGACCCTGGCCACAAGTTTCCCCTCCGGATAACTGTATAACTCGCCATAGCAATACCAGTATACCGGTTTTTTCCCGTTTCCAGCGCGCAAATTGACCCATTTTTCAAAAATTTCTGGCGTGAAATCCAGACTTTGGGTAAAGAGGTTTTGGGTTAGCATAAATGCTAAAATCAAACACCAGGTTTGTTTCATGAATTGAAGCAGATTTTGAGATATATGAAGCTAAAAAAAGTCTATCCCATTCGGGAAGCCATAGTGTTTGATGGAATACCGGATACCGGAATTCAATTAGAATCTGAAAAAGGCGGGTGGGATAAAAGGCTCAGGGTAAGTAATCCCTCAAAAGGGCTGAATTCCACTGAAAAGGCCTTAGAATAGATTCAACCAATCTCTGGTACGAAAAAGGGTGAAAACAAGGTTTTATGCAGTAAAGGTACGAAGAATGTTGTCAATTAATGTAACATGCTGAGGAGCAGTAACAGGTAAATTTGGTTATTCAGAATGAATTTATCGAAAGTTGGTGAAAATGTCGTACCTTTGTGCTGTTATTTAATACACCATCCGGTGTTTGTCCGCCCTGGATATTCGTTTTTTGAATGTGATGATCGGGAAATTTCCCGCACTGAGACCCCAAATGTCTTTCCACATTCAGCACGCTTTGCCCCTTGAAGAGCCTTCTGGCTCGCCGCGCACGAGACCGGTTAACCAACCATACATGTTATTTACAGATTTGTCGCTCATCGAGCCGCTACTGCGTGCGCTCGAGGCCGAGGGGTACGAACGTCCAACCCCTATTCAACAACAAGCCATCCCACCGGTTTTGGAAGGACGGGATTTGCTGGGTTGTGCCCAAACCGGTACAGGCAAAACCGCAGCGTTTGCCCTGCCAATGCTGCAAAGACTCTTTAACGAGAAGCCAACGGGCTCTGTGCCACCTCAGGGTAATCGCCGACCCATTCGTGCGTTGATTCTTACACCAACCCGCGAACTGGCATTGCAGATCAGTGAGAGTTTTACTGCTTATGGCCGTTTTTTACATTTGCGCAACACCGTTATTTTCGGCGGGGTAGGCCAAACACCACAAACGGATGCACTTCGCCGTGGTACAGATATTTTGGTAGCTACTCCTGGCCGACTCCTTGATTTGATGAATCAGGGCTATGTTGACCTCAGAAGCTTGTCCATTTTTGTGCTTGATGAGGCAGATAGAATGCTGGACATGGGTTTTATCCATGATGTCCGTAAGGTGATTGCCAAACTTCCAACGCAGCGCCAAAC
>DLXL01000239.1:1894-2751 GCA_003448025.1 Saprospirales bacterium
AACGCAGCGCCAAACGCTCTTTTTCTCAGCTACCATGCCTCCTGAAATTGCCACGCTGGCGGATTCTATTTTGAACGAGCCGGTGAAAGTGGAGGTTGCCCCTCCGGCAACCACAGCTGAATTGGTACAACAAAAGGTGTTCTTTGTGCAAAAGCCGGATAAAAAGAACCTGCTCATCCATCTGATGAAGGATCCTTCTATCAAATCTGCGCTCATCTTTACCCGTACCAAACATGGGGCAAACAAGGTGGCAGGTGATCTGACCAAGGCAGGAATTCGTGCAGAAGCCATCCATGGCAATAAATCGCAATCTGCCAGGGTAGCAGCGCTGGGAAATTTTAAGAACGGTAGAAACAGGGCCTTGGTGGCTACTGATATTGCCGCACGCGGGATTGATATTGATGAACTTTCACACGTGATTAATTTTGAGCTGCCCAATATTCCGGAAACCTATGTACACCGCATTGGTCGTACAGGTCGGGCGGGTGCAAGCGGTATTGCCTATTCCTTCTGTGATGGAGAAGAGCTGCCATATTTGCGTGATATTCAGAAACTGATCGGTCAAATCGTACCGGTAGAAACGGAACATCCATATGCAGCTGATCTGACAGCTCCAGGGCTTCCAGCACCCCGCACCCAACCTAATAAACAACAGAAAGGTAAAGGCGGAAGAACTCAATATCCTGCTGATCGGCGCAATGGAGCCGCTTCTGAAGAAGAGGACCTTCGCCCGGCTCCAACTTCTGATACCATTCCACTGCCCATTAGAAGGGACGATCGCGATGGCGGTAATTCCCGGAACAGGAAAAAGAAACGTCGCCCAAATACGTCACAAAGGCCAGGGGGCGCAGCTCCTC
>DLXL01000239.1:3052-3922 GCA_003448025.1 Saprospirales bacterium
ACAACGTCGTCCGGAGCAGCAACAGCGCAACGAGCGCAACGAACATCGTCGGCCAGAACGGCCCCATTCACCTTCCGGAGCACAAAGACCTGAAAAGGCGGATGTTGCGAATGAAATGCGCAGGAGATTTTCCTCTATCCTGGAGGTAACGTCAATAGAAAAGCAGGATTTTAAACGCAAGCCAAAGCCTCGTTTTGAGGATCGTCCTTCGGATCAGAAAAAGGAAAGACCGGATTCAAAAGGAGGATCGAGCTTCAAGAAAAGAAGGGTGTAATTTTTAAAAGGCTCAGTGCACGATTTTAGTGAACCGCAAAGTCACAAAGGATACAAAATACCACTGTTTTGTATTCTTTGTGACTTTGTAGTTTAATAAAGTATACCGTCCTGCTATGTTTGAGCGAATGGCAAGAAAAAAACGGAGGTTCTATTTCCGGATGGCTTCAACAGGATCCATTCGGCTGGCCTGAGAGGCAGGAATAAGTCCTGAAACAACACCAACAATTGCGGACGCCAGGACACCCCAGATGGCATTGCTGATCGAGAGATGTATGTTAAAATCTATTGCTTTGGAAATACCCGTGGTGACAGCCCAGATCAGCAGCAGGCCAAAGATGCCACCCAAAACGCAGAGCACAACAGCTTCAATCAGGATTTCAAGCAGGATAAACCATCGTTTGGCGCCCAAGGCCATTTTGATGCCGATCAGGTTGGTACGTTCCCGAACAGAAACGAACATGATGTTTGCTACGGAGAACATTCCCACCAACAGCGCGAAGCCTCCAATAAAGATGCCTGCTAAATTCATGGTGCTAAAAACCTGGTCGAACAGGCTGCTGATAAGCGAGAGGGTATTCAGCGCAAAATTGTTTT
>DLXL01000490.1:0-26853 GCA_003448025.1 Saprospirales bacterium
GGGAATCAGGCTAACCAGTTACATGGAATCTTTAAACTGTTCATATTCCCCCCAAATGATCAGATCAGCCATGCACTTTCGGCCTATTTGAACTGCTTCCCGGGTGTTTCCCGGCCAATTATTTCCAATTGAATCTGCTTCCACCAGTTTTACGTCTGTTAGCATATTATTTTTTTCTGTAAGGTCGCTGATTCTGGTACGAATCCCGGAATCAGGTCGGCTATCCTCGCCCCCAAGTTTTTGGAAGGCTAGAATCATTACCTTATTTGCTTCGGATTTAAATTCCGGACATATGGAAGGAGTGCTATCTGCTTTAGCCCCACTTCGCATTAGCCACCATCCAAGACTTGCGATCAGTAAAATTCCTCCTGCCAGCAACCATTTTTTCTTCGGATTTTGAAAAATGCCCGATCTGCCTGGTTTCCCGCTGGCAAATTCCTCCAATACAGAGAGTATGGCATCGTTTGCTTTCGCATACTCACTTCTGGCTTCAGAAAAGGTGAGCACACCATTGGCTTCTTTCCGCTTTACAGTAGAATAATTGGATTGTACCACCCTAAGGGTTTGAAGCAGTGGAGGATAAATGTTTTCGGTTTCCAGATGCTGAATAAAAGTTTGAAGCGCCATTCCGGTTTCACCTTCACTTATTAACTGCCGAATGGTTTCAATAATAGGGTGATTATTCATAAGAATCGTCAGGTTTGTGCCTACAAATGAACTACCCATCACTGATTTGTGCACAAAATGTGACCACCTTTTTTTTATTCGTCGAATCAATTCCCTTTCTTTGTCTGAATTTCCCGGATTGTCGCCGACGAAATTGATTTACCTTACCTTTGTCTGCCCACTTTTGCACCACATTATATGGATGTGGAATCCATTCCAATTATGAGCGATTTTCTTAAGAAATTCAAGTCGGTTTTTATTGTTGAGGATGAATCAACAAATACTGCCCCTTCAACGGAAGCTGAAAAAAAGGCCGAGCAAAGTACTCCTCCGGCCACAACCACTGCGCCAGTTTCAGCATCTGGCTCCATCAGCGATAAATTTCTGGATGCATTGGCCACAGCCATGGAGCGTCAAAACCAGGAGGGGTTTGATTATTTTGAATTTCGCCAGGCATTAAAGAATCTTTCGAAAATGTCGATGGATGAACAAACCAGGTTTCAGTCGGCATTTGCCATGGCTCAAACCATGGGTATCACCGCTGCTAAACTGGCCGCGTCGGCTCAGCATTATTTGGGCGTGCTAAACGGGGAGAAACAGCACTTTGCAGAAGCTCATGCCCAGCAAATTGCCAAGCTTGTTGGCAACAGGGAGGAAGAGGCCAAAAACCTGGAAGTTGCTATTCAACAAAAGGAGGATCAAATAAAAAAATTGACCGAAGAAATAGCACAGCATCGGCTTCGGAGCGAACAGATACGTCAGGAAATCTCGGAAAGTACTGTGAAAATTGAGGCTACCAAGGGAGATTTTGAGGTTACTTTCCAGGCGGTTTATGGCCAGGTTCAGGAAGATCTTCATAAAATTCAACAATTCCTAAAATAACCAAAGAAGCCACTTAATTATGAATGATCTGCTTAAAAACCCTTTTTTTGTTTTTCTGGCAGGGCTGATTGCACTTTGGCTTGTTTTCAAAGTGTTGAAAGTCTTTATCAGTTTTTTTGGATTGTTTGTGATTGCTTTCATTGTACTTTATGTCCTCAATGAGCGATTCAGAAGACTTGTTCAAGGCTTTTTTAAAGCTATTTTTCGAAATTGATCACCTTTTAACCACCCACTTCAACATAAAACAACGAAACCACAACGTAATATGACAGACATGCAACCGATTAAGCCCAAAAATTTTTGGGAGCGTCCGGAGGGAGTTACCGGAGGAATATTTATGGCCGCTATCCTGCTTGGTGGTGGTTTTCTCCTATATAAAGCACTGCCAACATTGATTACTCTGGCATCAAATACTTTGTATTTGGCGGGCATTTTGGCGGCACTTGCTGCAGTGATTTATATGGTTCTGGATCCTAAAATGCGGAATCTGGTATGGTATGTCTACAAATCCATCATGCGTTGGATTACCGGCATTTTCGTCCAAATTGATCCAATTGGCATTCTTAAGAGCTATATTGAGGATTTGAAAGACAACCTGGGTAAAATGAATGGCCAAATCAGTAATCTGAAAGGCCAGATGTATAAGCTGGCTGAGATGATCAAACAAAACCAGCGCAACATCCAGAACAATCTAAGCCTGGCAGGTAAAGCTAAAGAAACAGGTAAAGAAGCTATGATGGTTCTTCAGGCACGCAAAGCCGGCAGGTTACAGGATTCGAACATGAAACTCGAAGATTTGTACAAGCGGATGGAGGTACTCTATCGCGTTTTGACCAAAATGTATGAAAATTCGGAGATCATGCTGGAAGATTTGAGCGACCAGGTTGTAGTTAAAGAGCAGGAATATAAAGCCATCAAAGCGAGCCATTCAGCCATGCGTTCTGCCATGAATATCCTAAGTGGCAATTCCGACAAAAAGTACATGTACGACATGGCTTTGGAAGCTATGGCTGAAGATGTAGGTCAGAAAGTAGGTGAAATGGAGCGGTTCATGGATATGTCTAAAAACTTCATGGATGGCATTGACCTTCAGAACGGTGTATTTGAAGAAGAAGGTATGGCAATGCTGGAAAAATGGGAAAAAGAGGGTGTTTCATTCCTTCTTGGCGGCGATAAAAACAAGATTGTTTCCAAGGCCAGCAGCCCTGCTGAAACACTTGATCTGAATGCTCCAGTTAAAGTTCCCAGTAAACAGGAACGTGGCGGCAATCAATACGACTCTTTTTTTGAACAGTAATTCTCCTTGATCATATTGTTTTTGCATAACGCCCGTTTTGCTCCTGAGCGCCGGGCGTTATGCTTTTATCCATCAGCTATTTTTCTACCTGCACAACCATGGCATACATCATTGATGGCATCCGCACACCCATTGGCAATTTTGGAGGCATGTTATCTCCGGTAAGAACAGATGATTTGGCCGCCTTGGCCATTGAGGCTTTGCTTAAAAGACATCCTGAAGTAGATCCAGCTGCCATAGCAGATGTGGTACTTGGCTGCGCTAATCAGGCGGGGGAAGACAACAGAAATGTCGCCAGGATGTCGTTGCTTTTGGCTGGACTTCCTGTAACCGTGCCAGGGGAAACAGTCAACCGATTGTGTGCCAGTGGCATGTCGGCGGTGATCCATGCTCAGCGCGGGATAGTTGCCGGAGATGGTGATTTATGGATCGCTGGGGGGGTGGAAGGGATGACCCGCGCTCCCTGGGTAATCAGCAAATCCGCAAAACCATTTGGTACAGATGCTCAAATGTTTGATTCCAGCTTTGGATGGAGGTTTATCAATGCCAAAATGCAGCAGCTTTATGGTACGGATGCTATGGGAATGACGGCAGAGAACCTTGTTGAACAATATGGTATAAGCCGTGAGGATCAAGATAAATTCGCTTGTTGGAGTCAGCAAAAGGCCACCAAAGCAAGGAGTGCAGGTGTTTTTTCGGAGGAAATAGTTCCTGTATCGGTACCTAAAGGAAAGACAGACGTGCAGATTCTCGAACACGATGAGTTTATCAAACCTGAAACTACCCTGGAGATTCTAGCTAAACTTCGTCCAGCATTTAAAAAAGAAGGGTCTGTTACCGCTGGAAACGCATCCGGATTAAATGACGGTGCAGCTGCACTATTATTGGCTTCTGAAAATGGTGTGAATCAACAAAAATTAACTCCTCTTGCCCGGATTGTCAGCAGCGCTGTTGTAGGCGTTGAACCCCGAATCATGGGTATCGGACCGGTAGGCGCCTCACAAAAGGCGCTGGCAAAAGCCGGACTCCGCTTGTCTGACATGGATGTCATCGAACTGAATGAAGCCTTTGCCGCCCAGGTATTGGCTTGTACCAGAGCATTGGGACTGGAAGATTCTGATCCCCGAATTAACCCCAATGGAGGTGCTATTGCGCTCGGACATCCGCTTGGCATGAGTGGCGCCCGAATAGTTCTCACGGCTGCACGGCAACTCCATCGAACAGGCGGGAGGTATGCCTTGTGCACCATGTGCATCGGGGTAGGGCAGGGTTATGCTGTTGTACTGGAACGTGTATAAGTCTGCGGCCTATTTACCCCTGCCTTGTAACAAAACGAGGGCGGTATAAAACAAGATCTTGAAATCCAGGGCCAGTGACATGTTTTCAATATACAAAAGATCAAAACGCAAACGCTGAAGCATTTCCTGAACATTGGAGGCATATCCATATTTAACCTGCCCCCATGAAGTAATACCTGGCCGAACCTTAAGCAGATGACGGTATTGTGGGTTCTCCACCAGGATCTGATCAATAAAATGCCTGCGCTCGGGTCTGGGACCTACCAGCGACATGTCGCCCCTAAGTACATTCCAAAAGTTTGGGATTTCATCCAATCGCCATTTGCGCATTACTGCTCCCCAGGGTGTACACCGCGGGTCTCCATCGTGCGATAATTGCGGCCCCAGCTTTTCAGCGTCGGTATACATGGATCGAAACTTGAAAATGGTAAAGGGCTTACCATTCAGACCTAATCGTTCCTGTGCAAAAAAAATAGGGCCGGTACTCGACATCCGCACCCGGATCATGATGTACAGAAGTAAAGGGGAAAGAATCAAGAGGGCTAACCCGCTTACCAGTACATCTAAGCCCCTTTTTATGGTTCGCTGCCAACGTGGCATTAACTCCTGCCTGATCTCAATCAGTACCGCCCCATAAACATGGTTCATTTTGACTGTTCCAAGTAAAATATCATACATGTCAGGTATTATTCTGACCAACACCTGATCGCCAAAATCAAAGAGAATATTCAGGATATTCTTCAACCGATTATGTTCAGAGGTTTCAATGGCCAGAATGATATCTTCAACCTGATATTCGCGGATTACCTTAGTCAAATCCTGGATTTTCCCTAAATTGGGCAGTCTGTCTGCTAAAACGGGCTCTAATCCTCCATTGGTGTCGATAAAGCCTACGAACTTATTGCCAAGTCCTTTCTCCCGATCCACAATATCCTGGTATAACTCCAGTGCATTTTGGTTGCCACCTACCATTAAGGTATTGAATGTAACAATGCCAGCCTTAAGCCTTCTGCTTGCGCGCGTGAGTAAAATCATGCGTGAGGTGGCTGTGAGCAGAAAATGAAGCGTGAACAAAAAGAAAAAAGACCGGTAGTAAGTCTTATAATCGCTCACTACATCATCCAGGATCAGTGTAAAGAACAAAAAGGTAACACCCAGGAAGGTAATTAAAAAGGTATTGGTGAGCGTGTTTAACCTTGCTATCCTGTAAATATCGGTATAGTGATCAAAAATGCTGTACAATAAAACCCATCCCGTTGGGATGATGAAAATTCCGAGGTAGAAATTGGGATCATCAAACACGCTGGCATCCATTACACCAGCCTCCAGGTCTTTCCTGTAAAGAAAAAAGATGGCCCAGGAAAGCATCGCCATGATAAAATCGGCGACTCCGTAAAAAAAAGTGTGGCGTTTTCGCAGTTTCATTCTTTAGCCCTTCTTCAAAAGTGTACCAACCTGATGTTGTCCAGCCGAACAGTGCATTCTGTTTGTGTGTATTTTCCTTTTTCATCTCTAGGAAGACTCAACCGGAATAAGAGTCGCTGATCTCGCCAGCCTGAACTGACGATGAACTGAGTAAGGTTGAGGTAAATCTTATTCCAGGTATCGCTTTTGTTGAATTGAAAAACACCTTGTCCATTTTCAGGATTTCCATTGAGTAAATACAGGGCAAACGGCACATCTGTTTTGTAATGCAACTCCAACCAAACTTCCGGAGCTCCAAGATTTGGGATGTCCTTGATTAATTCTGTAGCAACATCCATGATTGGATGAGCCGTGTCGGCACGCATGATGAGGCACTTTCCGGCAAATGCACCATTGTCACTGATTTCAAAGTTGAGGTCGGCATCTCCATCTCGATTTTCCAGGCCAATATTTGAACCTCCGTCAAAATCACCCCTGCCAATCCCCATGGCAAATTTGATGTTGGATTCGTAATCTGTAACTGGTTGAACATCAATAGTTTGACCAGAAATCAGATTGTAGTTTTTAGTGAAACGTTTCAGGTAGGGGTAAATATTAGGGGTTGCTTCAATCCCGTTTTCTTTAACACCCGGAAATACCTGGATTTCTGTGTCTCCCTCGGCGAGTATGGGAACAACTGCGGGAAGTGTGTAGCCTCCCAGAAATTCTCCGTTGACATACAGCCAGCCATCTGTAATTTTATGCCAGCTTTCCCCGCCAGGGGCAGCAACCTGAAATGGTTTAATATTTAAATAAACCGGTATTTGTTCGGGTTCGTCTTTACAGGACCCAAGTAAGACTAGAAAGGGCAGGATCAAAAACAAACGGAACATATGTGTTTATTGTTGGCGGTTATGGGTGAGACTTTCCTTCATGCATGAGCAGCCACTATGCTTTAGAACGCATATAAACCTCCATTGTTACTCCTTTAAAGTCAAAATGTTTGCGCAACTGGTTCTCCAAGAATTGCTTGTAGGAGTCTCTTACCCAGTTTGGGTTATTCACAAAGAACACAAAAGATGGATAATGAGTAGGTATTTGGGTCACATATTTGAACTTTGGGAATCGACCGTGAACAGATGGAGGAGGAGTGGCTTCTATAATTTCCATCATTATCTCGTTCAACTCTGAGGTCTTTATCCGGCGGGTCCGGTTGGCATACACTTCCATGGCTGCTTCCACAGCCTGGAAAATCCGCTGCTTCTCCTTAACGGAAATAAAAAGGATTGGAACGTCATCAAATGGGGCCAGTTTGCGCTTGATTGCTGCCTCAAAATCCCTGGTGGAGTTGGTTTGTTTGTTCTCCACCAAATCCCATTTGTTAACCAGAATGACAATGCCTTTGTGCCGTTTTTGAGCCAGACGAAGAATGTTTAAATCCTGTCCTTCAAGCCCCTGCATAGCATCTAATACCAGAAGGCATACGTCCGACTCCTCCAATGCCCGAATGGCCCGCATAACAGAATAGAACTCAAGGTCTTCCTCAACCTTTGTTTTCTTTCGTATCCCAGCCGTGTCGATGAGGATAAATTCTTTGCCAAATTTATTGTACACAGAGTGGATAGTATCCCTTGTAGTGCCTGCGATTGGGGTTACAATGTTTCGATCTTCGCCCAATAATGCATTTAACAAAGAAGACTTCCCAACATTCGGCCTGCCAACAATGGCAAACTTGGGCAACTCCGTATTCAACTCTTCCGTATTATCGATGTGCTCAATGACAGCATCCAGCAGATCCCCCGTGCCACTGCCACTAATGGCGGCAATGAAGAAGGTGTTTTCAAATCCAAGTCCCCAAAACTCATTCGCTGCCAAAAGATCCTTGTGGTTATCTGCTTTGTTGACTACCAAATAAACAGGTTTTGTGGAACGGCGCAGCCATTTGGCCATGCTTTCATCAAGATCTGTGATACCTGTTTGTGCATCAACCAGAAAAATAATGGCAGCGGCCTCTTCTGTTGCGATCCTTACCTGCGATCGAATAGCGGCTTCAAAAACATCATCAGATCCGTGAACAAATCCTCCGGTGTCGACCACGGTGAAGCGCTTGCCGCCCCATTCGCAATATCCGTATTTTCTATCCCGGGTAACCCCGGAAAAGTCATCTGTGATAGCATCTCTACCGCCAACCAGACGATTGTATAGGGTAGATTTTCCAACGTTAGGACGGCCAATTATGGCTACAATGTTATTACTCATGTATGTTGAGTCAGGTTTTTTGGGAAAAGCTTTTGGTAAAACCTTTTCGGTTAAAATTTAGGGCAAAGTACTTTTTCGTTGTCGTAATTGCCCATGTATGAAATAGAGATCTCCAAAGCACCCTGTCTTTGGTTCGCCTGAAGTGCGCGGGTATTCAGATCGTAGCTCAAGCCAAACAACATAGAGTTGATTTCAAGGCCGAATAGTGCTACCACCGCATCAAATCCAAAACCACCATCGTTCCGAACAGGTCGTGCCCAGGTGCCAAAATGGAGGGCTGAACTGCCATATTGCCCTAAAGCAAATCGGAAATTAGTACCTGCATTGATTTCCATATGCGGCCCCTGCATTGCGGCCAATAACCTGGGCTGCATAGATGTACGGTTACTCCGGTCAAACGGAATGCTGGCAGCAAGCTGGACATTCATTTTGGGATACAGCTTTCCACCTGGCTGGACGGTGATATTGGTAGGATCCTCATAAAAGGATACCTTAGGTTGTAGAATATGGTGAATTGATGCACCTGCAAAAAAGCGGCCTTCTTCAGCAAATCTGGACGTATAATTGAGTCCTACATTCAGATCCGGGAAAGCAAAATTATTCCCGGGCAATAACTCACTGGAAGTAAGACTATATCCGGTAGTTCCATTGAATTCGTCGTGAAAATTCAAGGTCTCATAGTTTACATTTCGCTGGGTGAGCCCGCCCTGTATCCCAAGTGTCAGAAATTTATCATTGTTGATTCCCAACGCTTTATGATAAGCCAAAGAAACTGCGATTTGGGTCGTGCTAAAATCAATTACACTAACCTTGTCGTTGAAAAACATAATCCCCAGACCAAACGCATCTTCAGAATTTTTCTTCCTGTTGGCCTCAAACCGAAGATCGGCAGCCATCGAAAAGGTTTTGATTGGATTATCCAATACTTTCCTCCATTGGTCTCTGTAAATGGCGCCTACCCGATAGCTGCCATCCATAGCGCCGGTTAAGGCAGGGTTCAAGGTAAGCGGTGATGCATAAAATTGCGTAAAATGCTTATCCTGAGCATTGGTTTGGGATAAACAAACCAGCATAATGCCAAACAGAGTAAGCCATTTGACAGGATTAGGGAGTAAAAAGACAAGTTTTTGCATACGAATTGGGAGTATTTTGTGCAAAGGTAGCAAGTTGTAGCGAACGAGCCTTTCCTTCAGTGAATTACATTTACGATAATGTGATACAATTCATTGCATGTTGGATATAATTTCAAATTTAGCCTACCTTTCGGCGCATCACTTTGATAACAACCTTTTCTTTTTTGCGTATGGCTAACCATGACTTCAAACCCTACATTGCTTCGGAAAATGTTTCAGTAAAGGAATTTACTGTCCGGGCCATTGTTATTGGTTCTCTTTTCGGAATTCTTTTTGGCGCAGCTACAGTGTATCTGGCGCTGAAAGCCGGCTTGACCGTTTCTGCTTCGATTCCTATTGCCGTTCTGGCTATTTCCCTGGGGCGAAAATTTCTGGGTACTACGATCCTGGAGAACAACATTATTCAAACCACCGGCTCTGCCGGTGAATCTGTTGCAGCAGGCGTGGTATTTACCCTTCCAGCGTTTCTGTTCTTGTCGGACGGAATTGGTAAAGGATATTTTAATTATTGGACAATCCTGATGCTGGCAATATTCGGCGGCATATTAGGCGTGTTAATGATGATTCCGTTACGCCGGTCTTTGATCGTCAAGGAACATGAAAACTTACCTTACCCTGAAGGAACGGCCTGTGCTCATGTACTGATGGCTGGTGATAAAGGGGGCGATTTTGCTAAAACCGCATACCAGGGCCTGGGATTTGCTTTGGGCTATGCCATGTTGCAAAAAGTTTTCCATGTCATCGCTGAAGTACCTACCTGGGCATCAGGCATTGCAAATAAGTATTTACCGGCCGCCAGGTTAAGTGGGGAGATTACTCCGGAATATCTGGGGGTTGGTTATATCATTGGTCCCCGGATTGCTGGAGTATTGGTAGCGGGTGGCGTTCTGGCCTGGCTTGGCCTGATTCCACTGCTTGCCACACTGGTTCCTCCAGATGTTATCGCAGCCCAATTAGACAAACTCGATCTGATGGATGCTACCCAAACCAGCGCACGTTTTGGCTGGGATCCGGCTACCCATACGATGACCAATCTATCCGAAGCGGTTTATCGGGCATATATTCGCCAAATTGGCGCTGGCGCCGTGGCCGGAGCGGGTTTTATCACCCTGATCAAAACCATGCCTACCATCATTTCTTCCTTCCGAGATAGCATGGGCGAGTTTCGTAATCGCGACAAAGCAGCAGTCAAAGCCCGTACAGAGGATGACTTGTCAATAAAAGTAGTTGGGATTGGAAGCCTGGCTCTGATCCTTTTAATGGCTGTTTTGCCAAGCATTCCCGGCGACAGTATTTTCAGCAAACTGATGATTGGCGTACTGGTGGTTATTTTTGGATTTTTCTTTGTAACCGTTGCAAGTCGTATTGTAGGAATTATCGGTAGCAGCAACAGCCCGATTTCAGGGATGACCATTGCAACCATTATGGGCACAGCACTTGTATTTATTGGAGTAGGCTGGACCGGTAAAGTTTTTGAACCTATGGCTCTGGTAGTTGGCAGCATGGTATGTATAGCTGCGGCTAATGCGGGCGCAACCTCACAGGACCTCAAAACGGGCTATTTAATAGGAGCTACTCCCAGATATCAGCAAATTGCCCTTTTTATAGGTGTGATTGTATCTTCACTGGTGATTGGCGCAACAGTACTTTTCCTGGATAACCCAACGGCAGACCTTCGAGCTCAAGGCATTGAACACGCTATTGGCGAAAAATTCAATGCTCCTCAGGCTACCTTGATGGCTACTTTGATCAAGGGCTTGTTGTCCTTTAACCTAGACTGGCAATTTGTGTTGGTAGGATTATTCGTAGCGGTAACCATGGAACTTTGTGGCGTAAAGTCTCTATCCTTTGCGGTGGGGCTTTATCTGCCACTGAGCACCACACTACCTATCTGGATTGGAGGCGCACTCAAAGGGTTGACCGACTGGATGGCTAGTCGCAAAGGAGAGGCAACTGAAGACGCTGAACTTGGTCGCGGTAGTTTGTTTGCCACCGGATTAGTGGCTGGCGGCGCGTTGGCCGGTGTAATTGTTGCTTTATTCCAGGCATCAGATGGCACTGCAGCAGCCCTGGAAACAATGAACATGGAGCACAGTATCTCCGGTGTCATTGGTGCTAACGGATACAATATATTAGGAGTGGTCTGTTTCGCCTTGTTGGCGTATTTCCTGATCAACGCCTCCAGGAAAAAATAGCGTATGGAACTACAAAAGTCACGAAGGGCACAGCATATATGTTTTTGTGCCCTTCGTGACTTTGTTGCTTAATGCTTGATCACTTGAATTTGCTTAATTCCAATCTTTCCAGTTGTTGTTCTCAATTGTGCCCAGTAAATCCCCTGGTTCAAGGAACCTATATTTACTGACTGAACAGTCAAAGGATCAAGATTTTGGCTAAGCACCTGACGTCCTTGCGTATCCAGGATTTCTATACGGTCTGGTACATCCTGTGCATCCTGCAATTGTACCGTGATCTGATTGCTTGCAGGATTTGGTGAAATGGAAAATTCGGCAGAAACAGTTGCAGAAATTTTGGCGAGTTGGGAAGTTTTGCCGCTTTCAAACAGTGCAGGCAGTTCTGAGAGATTGCCTAATTGCAGTGTGCCGGCGAAACAAATCAAAACAAACTCCTGTGGAGCGCCAACAAGTAAAACCAAATCTGAGATAACAGCTTCCTCTGCCTTTACCCAAATCCGAACGTTCGTTTGCTCGTCCCGAACGGTGAGCAACTCTTCAAACTCGTCGGTTGGTACACATTTTTTGGCTTCCTTATAGAGTTCGTGTCCATTAGAAATACTGTCGGCCACCAGGATTTCCATGACCCCCAGATTCTGAACTACATGGTGCAGACCTTGCCAGTCTTCCTTACTAATCTCATGTTTAGACGCAACATCGAAAAGCTCCTTGCTTAAATAGGCGTGGGTAAAACCTGGCGCCTGTTTGTGTGATTGGAAAAATACTTGCAAAGGCGTGTTTTGGGCATGGGCAACCTCTAAGATTGCCACCGTTGCCAGCAGGCAAAAGAAAATTTGTTTCATAGCAATAATAACATTGATGGTTCGTCAGGTAAGACGACCTTAAGGGAGCTATGTTACAATCATTGCCAAAATAATGCTAAGCGCATTGGCAGGATCTTCCCTGCAGTATCACTGAGGTTTGCTAAATGCAGGATTGGTCAGTATTTCAGGCTCAGATAAGGTTTTCAGGAAGGCTATGATGTCTGATTTGTCCTGTTCACTTAACCTGCCTTTTACAAGTGTGAACATAAAAGGATCTGTTGACGGACCCAATTTGAAGCCTGTATTATAAAATTCAAGTACCTCCTCCAGTGTTGCAAATCGGCCATCTAACATATATGGTGCGGTATATTCCACATTCCGCATGGAAGGGGTCTTAACGGCTCCTCTATCCTGTGGAAGCCCTGAAAAAGCAAACCGGCCCAAATCTGTTACAATGCTGTCTTTACCGTTATTCCTAAAAAGAAAATCGCTGAAAAGAGCTCCGAAGGAGTGGCATTGCGCACAGCCGCCACCAGCTGGATCCATAAACAGATTCATGCCACTGATCTCTGATTTCTCAAGATTTTCTAATCCCAATTTCCACCTGTCATACCGGGAATTAACAGAGTTCAGGGTGCGCTCGAATTGTGCCAAGGCCTTGGCAATCAAAATACTATCCACTTCTCGGGTACCAAAAGCCTGCCAGAACATCTCGGTGTATTCAGGTATCGCCTGAAGTTCAGAAACTGCATTCGGCAAGGACTCATGCATTTCAATAGGATCTTTAATCGGGAACAGAGCCTGTTCCTCCAATCCATGAGCTCTGCCGTCCCAAAACAACCGATGCTGAAAAGCTATATTAATCAGGCTCATGGAATTTCTGTGCCCTGCAACCCCATCAATTCCAATACTAAAACGACGGGGATCAGTAAAGGCATTCTCCTGCCTGTGGCAATCAGCACATGCCTGAGTATTATCACCAGAGAGGATAGGGTCGTAAAACAGTTTTCTTCCAAGTGCAATACCCTCCAGGGTAGTTGGATTGTTGGCAGGATCAAAAAAAGGCGGGAACCCTTCCGGAGCTACATATGTATATGGCGTTGGTGCAGGAGCCACTTCTGGCTCAGTGTCTTTGCATCCAAAGGTGAATACAAGGGTAACAAATACAATTAATCGAAGATGGCTGACCATTTTCATGTTACATATGTTTTACTGCGTCAGGAAGCTCGTAAAAGGTAGGGTGCCGATAAACCTTATCATTTGCCGGGTCAAAAAAAGCTGCTGTATCTTCGGTTGAAGCATGAATATGCTGTGATTCTACTACCCAAATACTGACACCTTCATTTCGCCGACAATACACATCACGGGCATTATCCAGCGCCATTTGAGCATCAGAAGCATGCAAGCTGCCTACATGTTTATGGCTGAGTCCTTGTTTGGAACGAATGAAAATTTCCCAGAGTGGCCAATTTTTCATGGTATAAAAATTTGATTCAGTATGGACGATTTTACAAGTAAAGCGTTCTAATGAAAGATTTGCGCAAAGGTAACACAGTCCGGGTTATCAGAATGCTGTACTTTTGGCCGAATCTAAGATTTGTCGGTCCATGCCAAATCTTTTGTTTCATTGAACTTCAAACACTTACACAAAAATGGTGACACATTTGACCTCATTTTCCAGGATTGTATGCATTTTCATGTTGACTATTTTATCCGGATCCAAGTTGGGCGCCCAGGTAAAATACGGTTTTAAAACAGGTCTGAATTTTGCCAAATTTCAGGGACCTTCTGAAACAGATAATCAGGGCCTTGGTTTGGAAACCTGGGACAATTCAACAGGGTTCCACATTGGCATGACCTTTTCCTACAAGTTTTCGGACAGGTTCGGTGTGCGTGGAGAGGCCCTTTATTCAAAACGTGGATCAAAATATACCTACGATGGTCAGGCTTACCGGTTTTTCAAGCATACCACAGGACAGGTGTATACATCAGGTAACGCCAGATATCTGATCAATATCAATAATTCGTACATTGACATTCCCTTAATGGCATTTGGAAAATTTGGCCACTTTGAAGTATATGGTGGTGGATATCTAGGCTTTTTAGTTGCTTCTTCCGGAGAGGGCTCCCTGCGTTACTCGGGCAAGACGGCCCTGGGGAACAATGCTTATGTTAATCCCAATACCAGCGAAACGGAATTAAACTTCAACCTGAATCATAATTATCGCCGGGATGATCCAGGTGCAGGATCGTCCCAGGGTGGCGATGAATCTGCCATCAATGTTAAGGTAGATGGTTTTATCGCAGAAACTCCCAAAACAATGGGGGCGTATTATGATTTTGATGAAGATAAAGGCGCGCTTTACAATACTTTGGACTACGGTGTCGTTGGTGGTATATCCTATTATATCAGTAGTGCACTTTATTTGAGTGCCCGAATTCAATATGGCTTGGCAGACATTACCAATAACAATGTTGACCTTTCCAAAGCAAAGACTGGAGAAAACAACAGTTTGATTTACAGAGATGACAAAGATCAAAATTTCATGATTCAGGCTTCTGTTGGCTTCAGCTTCTGATTTTTAATAACAATTCTCATGTCAAATACGAACCTGTTTGAAGCTTTTGATGAAAAAGGGCAAAAGGCTAGCCCCATTTTGCCAAGCCACGTCAAAAACTATCTGATAGATATTGATGGTACTATTTGTGACGATGTGCCGAATGAAGAGCCTGAGCGGATGGGAGTTGTGGCTCCGTATCCGGATGCATTGGCTAAATTGAATCAGTGGTATGATGCTGGTCATATCATCTATTTTTTTACCAGCAGAACTGAAGCGCACCGGAGTATTACTGAAACCTGGTTGGCACAGCATGGATTCAAGTATCATGGTATTGTCTTTGGAAAACCAAGGGGAGGTAATTACCACTGGATCGATAATCATATAGTAAAGGCTACCCGATTCAAAGGAAAATTCACTGATTTTATTACTGAGATGCATGAAATTGAAGTGTTTGAACATTGATAACGTGCATCATAATGTCAATCTTTTGCAAAAACAACTTGTGTTAAACTTCGGTTTCGTCATCTTCGCCACCATCCTTGGCTTTTGCAGTTCACAAAATCCTGAAGTTCCTGGCTATGCTGCAATCAGTGTAGCTGGGGACAGTCTTCCTTATGACCTGCAAAATCCGTCTTTAACTATCAATCTCGTGAATGAAGATCTCCGGGAGATTTCCGGATTAAGTCCAAGTGATTTGCCTGGATATTTCCTGGCAATAGCCGATGAAAGAGGAGAAGTCTACCAGATAGATGGAGAGCACGGAGGTGCTGTTACCCACCGGTTACTATTTCGGGAGAAGGGCGATTTTGAAGGAGTAGAAATGGCAGGTAAAACCATTTGGGCGGTTAAAAGCGATGGAGATTTGTTTGAAATCGTGGATTGGAAAAAGAAAAACCCTAAAATTACTGAATATTCCACGAGATTGAAAAAGTCAAATGATGTGGAGGGTTTGGCCTTTGATCCATGGCGCAACTGTCTTTTGCTGGCATGTAAAGAAAACCCTGACAGCTTATACAATCGTACTATTTGGGCATTTCAGCTAAACACTAAAACGCTGGATAAAACACCTCTATATACGATTATCCCAGAGGAAGTCAACAATATCCTTCCTTATGCAGAGAATGAAAAGCGCGCTTTTTTTAGTCCATCCGGCATTGCAGTGCATCCCAAAACCAAGGACGTGTACTTGGTTTCAACCACGTTGAAGCGTTTGGTAGTACTGGATTATGTTTCAGGAAAAATTAAATATGTTTATCGTCTGGATAAAAAGCTGCTGCCACAACCAGAAGGCATTTCATTTGACGCAGCCGGCAACTTGTTCCTGGCCAGTGAGGGGAAGAAAGGCCAAGGCCTCCTGCTAAAGTTTTCAAACAAACAATCCAATTGATAATTTGAACTTCGCAGGTGTTTTTTTGTTTAATGTGATTGTAGATCCTCGTTTCTGTCGCCAGAAAATCATGAACATAGTCTGATGATTTAGCGTCAAAAAGCTACCTTTGCGCGCAGAATTGAAGTTGACCAATTTTTCAACGTTTGCCTTTAAAATGCCTCTAATTGAACTAAAAATCCCAAACCTGGGAGAGTCTATAAGTAGTGTTACCTTTTCAAAATGGCTCAAACCGGATGGCAGTGTGGTTACCCTTGATGAGCCGCTTTGCGAAATTGAAACGGAAAAAGCCAATCAGGAGTTGTCTGCCGATAGCGCAGGTAAGCTGATCTGGGTTGCCAAGGAAGGAGAGGATCTGCCAATCGGCGCTTTATTTGCCAAGATTGATACAGATGCTGCCTCTTCCTCCTCCAGCACGAGCCCTGTGGTTCAGGAAACTGCCGTTAAACACGAGAGTACACCAGGCTCATCAAATTATGCAACAGGAACTCCGAGCCCTGCCGCAGCCAAGATCCTTTCCGAGGCTGATATCCAGCCTTCGAGCGTAAGCGGAACCGGCAGAGATGGTCGAATTACCAAGGAGGATGCTGTTAAGGCTGCTCAGGCGCCAACACCATCGGCTCCAGCTACTCCAGCCCCCACTGCAGTTCTAACCCCTGCCAAGTCGGAATCCTATTCTCGGGTAGAGCGTCGGGAGAAAATGAGCCGGATGCGACGTACTATTGCCAAGCGCCTGGTTAGTGCAAAAAACAATACAGCCATGCTCACTACTTTCAACGAAGTAGATATGAGTGCTGTAATGGCCCTTCGGGAAAAATATCAGGATGCCTTTGTGAAAAAATATGGCATTAAGCTTGGCTTCATGTCCATCTTCGCAAAAGCCTGTGCCAAAGCTTTATTGGAAATGCCGGATGTCAACGCAGCGATTGACGGAGATGATGTGATTTACCACGATTATGCCGACATCAGCATTGCGATCTCCACGCCTACCGGATTGGTAGTGCCGCCTGTTCGGAATGTAGAAAGCATGAACTTTGCTGAATTCGAACTTAAGGTTAAGGACTTATCTGCTAAAGCCAGGGATGGAAAATTATCGCTGGAGGAAATGACCGGTGGCACCTTCACAATCACGAATGGAGGTATATTCGGTAGTTTAATGAGTACTCCAATCATTAATGAGCCGCAAAGTGCTATTCTGGGTATGCACGCCATCAAAGAACGTCCGGTTGTGGTAGATGGAGAAATAAAAATACGCCCGATGATGTATCTGGCTTTAAGCTACGATCATCGGATTATTGACGGCTCTACTTCAGTAACCTTCCTGGTTAAAGTGAAAAATTTGATCGAAGACCCAACGAGTCTCTTGCTTGATCTTTGATAAACTAAACCATCATTATACTTTTCAGGACCCGTCTGGTGATGCTCCCATCTCTGGACGGGTTTTTTTAACCTTATATCATTTATGCAACAACATCCCCCCTCCGCTGCATTAACCAACTTTCAAACTACCCCGGGAGACCCAATTCAGGTTCAAACCTACACGCTCTCGAACGGACTAAAGCTGTTTTTATCCGTTAATAAGCTTGAGCCTAGAATTTACACTGAAATCGCAGTGCGTGTTGGATCAAAACATGATCCCGCAGACACAACTGGATTGGCGCATTATTTTGAACACATGATGTTCAAGGGTACTGATCAACTGGGTTCATTGGATTGGGCGCAGGAAAAAGTGCTTTTGGATGAAATAGAAACACTTTTTGAACAGCATCGCGCTGAACAAGATCCGGAGAAAAAGAAAACGTTATACGCCGAAATCGATCGGCTGAGTAATGAAGCCGCACAGTTTGCTGCAGCTAACGAATACGATAAGCTGGTAAGTGTAATGGGGGCCAAAGGCACTAATGCATATACTTGGGTGGAGCAAACAGTATACGTCAATGATATTCCTTCCAATGAACTGGAACGATGGTTTGCTCTGGAAAGCGAACGCTTCCGCAGGCCTATTCTGCGGCTGTTCCATACGGAGCTAGAAACAGTATTTGAGGAATATAATATCAGCCAGGACAAAGACTTTAGAAAAACCCTTAAAGCCATGCAAGAGACCCTTACCCCGTCTCATCCTTATGGCACCCAAACCACACTGGGTAGAGGAAAAGATTTAAAGAATCCCTCTCAAAGCAATATTTACAAGTTTTTTGACACCTATTATGTGCCTAATAATATGGCCATTGTTATGGCTGGAGATTTTGATCCGGCTCATGCTGTAAGGTTAGCGGAACGTTACTTTGGGAAGTTTGAATCCCGACCATTGCCGAAATTTACATTTAAAGCACAACCCGAACTAAAAGAACGGACGCTTAAGCAGGTCTGGGGACAAGAGTCACCCTGGGTTGAAATAGGATGGAGACTGCCAGGGGCTAAATCGGAGGAGGCGTCATTACTCCTTCCGCTGATTGCCGGGATTTTACACAATTACCAGGCCGGACTTTTTGACCTGAATATTGTGCAAAAACAACGCCTGCTGGAGGCATATGCTTATCCGAGGGTCTATGAAGACTTTTCTTCGTTGTTGCTGATGGCCAAGCCAAGAGAAGGTCAAAGTTTGGAAGATGTAGAACAGATCTTACTGGAGGAAATCAAAAAACTACGGGAGGGCGATTTTGAGGAATGGTTAATTGAAGCGGTGATTAAGGACATGAAATTGTCTGAAATCAGGGCCTTTGAGAAAAATCAAGGCAGAGCAAATACCATCACCGGCGCTTTTATCCTGGGTATTGAATGGCCAAAAGTAGTACGACGTTGGAAGAAAATAGCCAAAGTCAGCAAATCGCAATTGGTTGAATTTGCCCAAAAAAACTTCAAGGATGACAATTGCGCCGTTGTTTACAAACATACTGGCGAAGATCCTTCAGTCATGAAAGTGGAAAAGCCCCCTATAACGCCCATTGAGGTAAATAGAGAGGGAGCTTCCGATTTTGCCCGGCAATTTTTGACCTGGGAAACCACTGAGGTAGCTCCACAATTTGTAGACTTCAAAAAGGCAATCAAAACAAAACGGTTGTCTCAGAATGTCAAACTTAAGGTGGTTCAGGACAAAAAGAGCAAATTGTTCAGGCTTCACTACTGTTTTGACATGGGTAAACTGAGTGATCGCAGACTTGCGGTGCTCGCAGGTTATTTTCCATTCCTGGGCACGTCAAAATATACGCCATCCGAAATTCAGCAGGCTATGTACCGTTTAGGTGTAAGCCTTGGCGCCGAGTGTAGGGAAGAACACTTTTATCTGTCGCTTACCGGCCTTGAAGAGTCTTTTGAACCCGCTGTAAGGCTATTTGAGCATTTGTTGGCAGATGCCCAGCCCAATCACGATGCCCTGCAAAATCTGATTGCCGATATCCTGCTAAGAAGAGATAATAACAAGAAAGATAAGCGGGTAATTTTGTCCAAAGGTTTGGCAAGCTACGCAAAATATGGCGCTGATAATCCATTCACAGATAAATTAAGTGCTGAGCAACTCCAGCAATTGTCAGCAGATGAGTTGGTTGACTTACTTAAAGGTTTGCGCCAGTTTCAGCATGAAATATTCTATTATGGGGCTAAAACGGCTTCAAAGATGGGGTTGTTGTTGCATCAGATTCACCCGGTTGATCATGCAGTCCTTGCCCCTGTTGCACCAAAGCCCTATTCTGAGGTTGGCGTTAGAAAGAATATTGTCTACTTTGTTCATTTCCCATCAGTGCAGATTGAACTATTAATGCTTTCCAAAGGCACGCCAAAATTCAATCTGGAGGAATTTATCATGGGCGAGTGGTATAACCAATACTTTGGATACGGCCTTTCCAGTATCGTTTTTCAGGAAATAAGAGAGTCTAAAGCCTTAGCATATTCTGCTTATGCACATGCAGGCAGCCCGGCTAAAAAGAATCGGGCGCATTGGCTTCAAGCTTATGTGGGCACACAACCGGATAAACTTCGGGATGCGGTGGAGGCATTTCAGGAAATTCTTGAGAACATGCCGGTGTCTTTGCCTCAGATGGAACACGCCAGACAAGGTGTGCTCAAGCAAATTGCAGCCGGCAGAATGAATCAGGCTGAATTATACTGGGCCTGGAGAGGCAACCGCGATAAAGGATATCTCAATCGGGATCTAAGAGAGGATATTTATAAAACCATTGAAAAGGCAGATTCCGGGGATCTGATTAAATTTCAGGAAAAACATGTTAAGGGCAGGAAATTTACCTGGCTGGTACTTGGCGAAAGGGAAAGAATTGACTTTACCTATTTAAAGAAGATCGGCAAAGTGGTTGAATTGACATTGGAGGATATTTTTGGCTATTAATCAGCCAAACTATTCAATTGTGTCAGGGTATGTTCGATCAGTTTTTGGACGCTCTTTTCCGGATTGATGCTAAACTGCCCCAGGGCTCTATTGGCTAAGATTACGCTAAGGGAAATAGCGCGATGCCCCAACAGGTTAGAAAGGCCATAAATAGCTGAAGTCTCCATTTCAAGATTTAAAATTCTTTGACCTTGAAAATCAAATGTTTGGAGTAGATCGAGATACCGAGGCGCTTTGACCTGTGCACGTAATTGCCGCCCCTGTGGGCCATAAAACCCAGGATTTGTAGTGGTCAAACCGGAATAACATCCATCATGAAATAATTGGATCAGCCCGGGATCCGCCTTGGCAAAATAGGGTTCTAACGGGAACGTCCATTCCGGCAGGCAATGTGCCTTAAGCGCATCAATAATGGGCATCCCAGCCGCATGATTGTATTGATAATATTGGAGCAAGCCATCCATCCCGAATGCTCCTGCAGAAGCAACAAAGGAATCAACGGGTATTTCCGCCTGCAATCCACCGGCAGTACCTATTCTGATGATAGTAAGTTGTTGAAGCGCAGATTTCACGCTTCTCGTATCTAACTGGATGTTAAACAAAGCATCCAGTTCATTCATTACGATATCAATATTGTCCGGACCGATACCAGTGCTGATTACAGAAACCCTTTGGCCTCCAACTCGCCCGGTATGGGTGATAAACTCTCTTTTTTGCACTTTGTATTCCACCGTATCGAAGCACTGGCTAACCTGTACTACCCGATCCGGGTCTCCAACGGTAAGGATAATCGGGGCAACTTGTTCCGGCAATAAGTGCAAATGATAAATGCTGCCGTCCTGATTCAGAATTAATTCGGATGGTTTCATACAATAAAAAAATACAGGGCTGCCGGATCTCTATCGGCAACCCTGTAAAAATACGATGGAATATTTATCCTTATTTCAAAATGGTAACATTCCCTTTCCCTTCAAAGTATTCTCCATTACCGCATCTAAGCCGGGCATACCAGGCAAATGAATCACTAACGGAGTCTTTGCCCTTGTACATGCCATCCCAACCCTGCGTTTCAGGATCATTGGTTTCAAAAACAATTTCACCCCAGCGGTTCCAAACAACCATGTTCAACTCTGTCATGCCATCGGCATGGACTTTGAAATAGTCGTTTTTATTGTCATTATTTGGGGTGAATACCTTGGGGATGAATACAAACGGATCTATACACGCATTAAACCGGTAATATACGGTTACAGTATCAATGGCAATACAACCATCTTCAGTGGTTACCGTTACCGTATAGGTAGTGGTTACAGTTGGGGAAGCCTCCGTTTGTGGCGCCGCCGGATTGCTCAGCGTTTCTGCCGGAGTCCATTGATACTGCGTAATTACACCGTTCCCGCCGGGGGTAGCTGTCAGTATTGATATTGGATCATTTACAGAAACCGTATTAGGATTTGCGGTAGCATCTACGCCAACCGAGGTCACTTGCACTGTATAGCTTAAGGACATCGTGCAGCCATACTGATTGGTCACAACAACGGTATAAGTAGTTGTTTCAAGTGGTGCAACGATAGGATTGGCAACATTCGGCAAACTTGGAGTCCAGACATAGGAAAGGTTGTGATCAGGAACCAAATTCGTTAATAATAAGGTTGTTTCTTCCCCGGCACAAATCTTATCATCAGATGGTAATGCTTGAATCTCAGGCGTTTCGATAATGATCCGCATAGAATCCATAGAAGGACATTCCACATTCGCTGTGCGTACATAATAAGTCCCCCCTGGAGCTACGGTTATTGACTTGGTTGTAGCAAAAATATTGGTAAACTGCGGCGAATTAGACCATTCCAGCCCAACAGGGCCGTTCGTCTGAGCGGTAATCACCAAAGAATCCATACTGCATACGATGGTGTCAGAAGGCAGTGAAACGGTGTCTGAACTGGTAATTTGTACCTCCATAGCGAACTCAACAAAGCAAAAGCCTTTACTAATTTCAAGGCTGTAAATCGTTGGAGTCAATGGTACCACAGTTGGATTAGGGGCATCTGTATCGAGGGTTGGATCCGGTGGGGTGGCGGTCCATTGGTATGCAGCTGCCGTGTCGATCCCGATGGGATTGAGTTCCAATGTATCAAACAAACAAATGATGGCTTGATCCAAAATCAAATCTGAAATAATATCAACTTGAACCGTATCTGTCACGGTGGCTATACAATGATTGGTATCCACAACAGTCAAGGTGGCCAGATACTTTCCTTCGGAAAGGTATTTGACACTCGGATTGCGCAGGTTTGAGCTGGCCGGTGTGCCATTCTGAAAAGTCCAGTTCCAGGATACAATTTCTGGATGGTTTGCCAAACCTACAAACAGAATATCAGCCTCTTCTGAACAATTAATATAGGTATAGGTAAAATCGGTTTTCAAAGTATCAGCCATAACCATGATCAGGGAATCCCATGGTTCCACGCATACAAATTGGGGATCCGGCGTAAATTCCACCATATACATCCCTGGTGATGCATAAATATGAACTGGATTTATTTCGGTGCTTTTGGGTGTTCCGTCTCCAAAATCCCATGTTCCGGTCATTTCACTTGAATTATTGAAGCTAACCTGGAGACCTTTACAAAGATCTGCTGTAATATGTCCATCCAGAGAGTCAGATGGGAATATCGTAACTTCAAAGGAGGTTGTATCAGAACAGAATTCCTGTTTTACAACAACGGTAACCGTGTACACTCCTGCTGGACCGGTTAATAATGGGGTTGCAGAAGCGGGATTAATCAGTACTGCCGGCGCGTCAACACTCCATTGATAAGTTACCACGGCATCCATAGGATTTACCTGAACCGATAGCGGAAGTGTATCGCCCTCACACAAACTCAATGGCATCAAGGTGTCCAGAAAAATTTCTATGCCTTGGCCAAGTACTCCCACGGTCTCCATCAATATACAGGTGTCCGGTGTTACGGCTGTTGCTGTATAATAGGTAAGTATAGGGGTAGCAGGAACCCAAACCGGATTACCGGTCAGAATGGTATTTCCTTGTGTCCATACAATTACTGCCGGAATGGTAGTACTGGCAAATAATTGAACAGAGTCTTCACAAGTTCTGATCAAAGTGTCGCCAACAAACAACTGAAATAAGCTGTCCAATGGCGCGACGGTAATGCTATCTATGGTCGTACAGGCATTGCCATCTGTAGTGACCAGCACATAAGTGGTTGTTGCGGTGGGACTTACCAATACATGCAATGGATTGGGATTAAAAGTGACTGCAGGCGTCCAAACATATGCATAAGTGGAATCACCTCCAATTACATTAATCTCAACAGGGGCCTGCACGCAATTAATGGTAGTGGAGTCCAGGCTCAACTCAATATTCGGATAACCTGGAACATTATAAAGGAGTGTGGCTGTATCTGAACAACCTAAGCTGGATACTGCAATTAGTTGCACCAGAATGTTTTCATCCACTGGCAAGAGGAAAACAATTTGATTTTGATTGATAATGACGGTATCAATACTTGGACCTGAAACGGTCCATTCCAATGAAACGATTTGGCTGAACTGATCAAAAGAAAGGTTGGTAAATTGAACCAGGCTTAGGCTGTCTCCACAAACCAAAACCGAATCTCCATCAATTAAAGCGTGAGGATCAGAAAGTATACCAATGTCAGCTACCGCAGCGCCTTTACAGCCCAGAGAATCAACAACATTAACCAGATACGCACCAGCCGACAAACTGTCAATAGCCGCTTCGTTTCCTATCACATTGCCTGCGCCATTTAACCAGGTGTATTGGTATGGTTCTGTTCCATTGGATGCCTGTGCCAATGCACTTCCGTATCCGCCTGCGCAGGTGATATCCACATCGGTCACCAATACATCCAAATTGCTATGCGCCCCAACAATTCCGGTGGCAGTTCCGGTACAGCCTGAGGTTGGATCTGTAACGGTTACGGACACCAGTGTTCCGGCTGACAAATGATTTACCTGCGTTACATTCGAATCAGGAGGTAGAATATTCCACGTATAGATATATCCGGAGCCCGCAGGGCTAACAACAGCAGTTGCCTGGGCATCATTTATACCAATACAGGTAGCGCTTCTTACAACAAGTTGAACATCCAAAACGCTAATTGCCGGAATGGATACATTGATTTCCTGCTGGCATTGATTTGAATCAGAAACCAATACCGTGTATTGGCCAGCGGCCAGCCCGGTTTGAGCCGGACCGGAATATCCTCCAGGGGTCCAAGAAAAAGTATATGGTGTTACCCCGCCTGTAGCAGCAACTGTAGCCGTGCCATTTGCGCTGCCTCCACATGCCGGAGTAAGCCAGGAGATGGAAACAGAAAATACAGCAGGTATGTCCACAACATCCTGATCTACAGCTACGCATCCATTTGCAGCGGTAACGGTGCAAAAATATTGTCCTGCTCCAACACCGCTTAAAGATTGAGAGGTGCTACCATTACTCCAGTGGTAAATAAATGGAGCCAGCCCACCATTTATCTGTGTATTCACAGACCCACTATTAGGTTCTTCTGCACAGGCTATGTCTATGGCTGTAACAGACAATTGCAAAGTAGACGCAACTTGAAAAGATCCGGTACCGGTACATTGGTTAGCATCGGTTACCATTAAGGTATACAAACCAGGTGCGATTACAGCAACAGTTTCGCTGGAAGACTGATTAGGGCCATCCCATGTGTACTGGAAGGGCGCGATGCCTCCAAATACAGCGGCGGTTAAGGTGCCACTATTGCCATCACAATTAATATCTGCTGAAGATATCGCAGGCAATATGGCACTTGGTTGATCAAGTATTGCTGTACCTGTCGCAGTTTGCTGGGCGCCATCTGTCACGGTCACAGAATAGCTTCCGGCTCCCACATCATTCAGAATATCAGATGTGGCGCCTGTACTCCACATATAGGTATAGCCGCCTGATCCGCCTGTTACAAGCGCCGAAACAGAGCCATTCTGATACCCATTACAACTTGGAGCAACGGTATTGAAACTTATCTGTACTTGGGCAATCAGGAATTGGGCCCAACATCCAAATGCAATGGTCGAAATCAGGCTTTTTTTCATTTTGTGATCCAATTTAAATGGTTCTAGGTAGTTTAAACGGCAAATCAGTCAAATGGCTACATTTTTCTTTTTAGCCCACTTTTTGAAACCCTGGCGCCTATAATCTGTACTCTTCTAGATCGGGCGGCATGGACATCGTATACCGATGACCGACGGTCTTTGGGGTTACCATTTACACCCATTTTAATTGATTCGGCATCCCCATTCGGTTCCCGAATGAATTTTAGCTGGCCATTTCCTACTATTTCACGGAAAGGTCTGAATGCGCCAGCATCAAAGATCATAAAGTGATTGTAGACGGATGCTATTCTTCTGTTAGTGAGGTGGAAGTTATAATCCGGATTAGACAAGGGCGAAGCATAACCTTTTAAGGTAAGAATGATCGTATCGCCCCGTTGCAACATTTCATCCAAAATATCCGAAAACGCAAAAAATGAGTCCCAATTCATACGAACTTCATTTTCAAAGAAAAATTCAAGGGTGTCTAGGGCATGTTGTTTTTCTACACCAGAAAGTACACTCGAAAACTTATCCTTGTACTCTTCTTTCTTTCGAATGTAATTAATAAACGTTTTCTGATAGTCCAAAACAATGGTATCCTGGTTTGGCGGGTAGTCCTTTTTAGGATAGTCGTTGTCAAAATAAAGGGTAAGTGGAAGATATTGTTCCAGAATTGAAGGCCTATGTAAATATAGGTCTACGGTTATCGTGCCTCCGTCTACGTATTCCAGTGTTGAGATTACCCGAGAGGAGTCCATTTTAGATGTATGGGAAACGAATCCTTCTTTGCCGGCTAATACGCGATATACATGTCCATATTGTAATGGATATGTCTTAACGTGGATATTTTCAGGTAATACATCCAGTTTTCCTTCGAGTTCACTGGGAATAAATGCACCTTTTTTATCTACTTTTCCCAAGTCGAAAAATACCAGATCAGAACCTGGCAGCGGCTCCTCGAGGTCTTCATCAAATACAGATGCCACCAACGTAATTTTCGGGAAAAGAATAAGCGTATCTACTATTTCATGGGTCCAGAGTTCTTCAGGTGTTTGCATGAATACAGTATCAGGCAAAAAACCAGACTTTTCGCCAATCAACATATATTTCGTGTTAACCTTCACCGGGAAAGCATAAGAGCTTGTGGAGTCTAGCGGACTGGCTACCGGGGTAAATTTGCCTTTTGAATCCTTTTCATACATCGTAATACGCGTCATAGGGAGTGATTTTTCCGTAATCCCGTGTAGCGCAATTGCCCTGTAGCGTGTAATAAAATCAGCTGCAAATATGTCATAGCAACACCCATCTTCAGCATAATTTGTACTGCCTATCCGGTTACTGGAGAAATATCCCCGCTTACTATCTGCGCCGATAACAAAATAAGCATCGTTAGCGGATCCATTGATAGGTGCACCCATGTGCTCTGGTTTTTCCCATTTTCCATTTTTGCCTGGCTTCGATTTGTAAACGTCAAAACCGCCCAGGGTTGGAAGACTGTCTGAACTGAAAAACAAGGTATTGGATGCGGA
>DLXL01000490.1:26999-27200 GCA_003448025.1 Saprospirales bacterium
ACAAGGTATTGGATGCGGAAGAGAAGAATGGCGGCACATCATTTCCCGTAGTATTTAAATCTGATAATGGCTGAGGCGCTCCCAGGCTGTCGCCAAATACCTTACTATACCAGATATCCTTTCCTCCTTTACCTCCAGGCCTGTCTGAAACAAAAAAGAGTGTTTCGTTCATTTCCCCAAACAAAGAACCAATGATATTCG
>DLXL01000481.1:0-307 GCA_003448025.1 Saprospirales bacterium
TAATCAAAACCTGACAAATGGCGCCAAGCCAGGCGAATCTGGCTCTTTAGTGCCCAATGCCACGCTTGTGGAAGCCACCGATTCAGCGATCGCAACGTATATCAATGTCGCCTTGTCACTCTGTCCCGATGAAACCGTCGCGCTCGCCGGGCAAACTTACTCCGCTCCCGATACGCTCACATTTTTTCTGGCTGGCCAAAACGACGACTGCGACACCATCGCCACCTATACACTGAGCCTAAAAGACGGTCCATTAGACATGCCGAACGCATTCACGCCCAATGGCGACGGCTACAACGACCTTTTC
>DLXL01000481.1:443-2874 GCA_003448025.1 Saprospirales bacterium
GGCGACGGCTACAACGACCTTTTCCGACCCGTGCCCCATAAGGAAACCGGCTTTGCCGCCATTTCCCTGGAAATCTACAGCCGGTGGGGCGAAAAATTGCATACAAGCACCGGCCCAAACGCACAATGGGACGGTAACATCAAAGACAGCGCAGCCCCTTCCGACATTTATGTGTGGGTGCTCAACTATGAGGACTGTACGGGAGTAGCACAGAAAATGCACGGCCAAATAGCGCTGTTGAGGTAGGGTGTCAGCGCACGTCCCATAGCTTCAACCCATCAGGATTTCGTGATTTTTGCAACAACTACTTCACGGCCAGTTGTAATGCGAATGGAATAAGTTCCGCCCTATGTCTGACTTGAGCCAAAGCACAAAGATATAAGCCTCCGCCAAAAGTTACCACTCAGCCCCCTCACCTCCAAGTCCGCTGGCTCTCGGGGGCCGAGATGGGCAGGGCGAAAAAACGTTTGATTACCATGGCTGAAAGTGGGTGTCTCATAAGGCGCTTTTTTATTTTTACCGCAGAGNNAATATGGCAGCCGTTTGTATAGGCTACCAAACTCCCATTTTTGTCTGATATAATAGCTTGGGCATACATCCTTAAAGCAAAATTTTGTCGTTGTGCTTTCGGAGGATATGTTTCAAAATCCATTAAAATGCCGCCCCAGGGATAGTAAACGCCACCAAAAGGGTACTCTGCAATTTTCCCTTTACCCGGGAGCCAAACATTGTCGTGTTTTTGTGCCTGGGCAGCCAAGTGGATGAGTAATAAGGATATGGTTAGTATGTATTTCATGCTCTAAGCGAAATATTTTTCCCTTTAGTAAAGGGTGAGATACTGAATGCGCTGGTATCAAAGAACTCTCCTCCGGTAAAATAGCCCAGGCTTAATTCATTGTTAAATGGCTTTTGAGCTTGGGAGAGAAATGCCGTGGTCAGAAAAGCTAAGCAGAAAAGGAAGTTTTTCATATCAAGTTGTTTTTATAAATTGTTTTCTATCGGGCTGTTTTAACAATGCACTTACTCCGCAGTGTGCTTTGTGAAAACACTATACCACAGCAGAGAGGTGCAGAGGGGTGTTAATGCAACTCTGCGTCTCCGCGTCTCGGCGGTAAAATTCAACCCTTCACCAGCTTACCTGCCTCAATACGCACCCCGCCTGAAAGCAACTCCCAAAAATACATACCTGTTGGGAGCGTAACCGTTGAGAGCTCATTTATGCCCGGCCGTAGTGTCTCTTCACGCAACAGACGGCCATATTGATCATAAAGCCGGAATTTCGGGTGATTAAAATTGACTTCCATAGAAATCCACAAAATATCCTGAATGGGATTGGGGAATAGTTCTATGGCCGTCTGCAATTGTTGGTTTTCCGTGGATGAAACGCCAAGGTATAAGGTTCGGCAAAGGGTGTCGGAGCCGTAGGCATTACTAACCCTTAAACATACCTGGTACACTCCTGGCTGGCTGTATGTATGCACCGGATAACGTTCACTGCTTGTCTGGAAATCTCCAAAATCCCAATGCCATGCAGTTGGCTCATAACTGCTCACTTCAGTAAAAGTTACCTGAAACGGAGAAAGGGTATCCTCAAAATCCCACCTGAAGTTGGCCAATGGATAATTATCCAGACCCAGCGTATCGCATTCCGAGCCGTCTATCGGACCGAGCCGGTAATGTGGGAAGTTGAAGATTAGGTCGTTCCCAAAAATCACGGGTAGTTGATAGCCGTGCTGGTCCACCCTGCTGGCCAGGCCAGGCCGTTCCGGAAAATTAACAACGGCCATTTCAGGCACGTAATTAAGGCTGACCATGTAAATTTTCCCGTCAGGGGCAAGACGCGCGTGGTGGAAGGTCCCTTTTTCCGGGTTATAATAGGTAGAGTCAATTTGGGCCAGAAACACTTTGGAAGAGGGAATATCTGTGGCTAACAGATCATATTGAAAAAGAAATTTATTAGTACTGACATACAAAAAGTGGTTATCATGTGAAGCTGCCAAACCTGCCGGTCCTGAAAAACCAATCGAGTCTGTGGGTATAAAAACCGGATTGGAAAAAATGCCGGTACAACGATCAAAATCAAGCATTTGAAGTCCGGAGGGTGTGGTAGAGCGGAAATACTTTTCACCATTTGGCGAGAACAAAGTCATGCCGCAACAAGGCCAAGGCAATGAATCGCCGATAACCTGCTCCTTAGGTGGCATTACCCCTTCCGGGGTCACTAAAAAAATGAAATATTTGTTTGAAACACGATGGGGCGACACCACCCACCAATCACGCCCGTTGGCATGTTTCACCGCCGAGATATAACCACCAACAGCGCTGTCTTCCAATATTAGGTGGTTTTTATCCATCACCTTGCCCAGCCCACCGTTTTCAGCGGCATCTATCAGGCTGTAATAATAGCGTTGTCCTGCGAAATAAGGGTTGG